>CAYUNL010000033.1:15914-16424 GCA_964446055.1 uncultured Alphaproteobacteria bacterium
GCGCCGCGCTGGTGGGCTAGCCAGGCCTCGGTGCGCCGCCTGCGCGACGGCCGCGCGCAGCTCGTCGGACATCTCCTTGGTGAAGAAGGCGTCGGTGGTGTCGGCCACCGAGAGGTCGACGCCCGCCAGGCGCGCGCCGACCAGGTTTGCGCCGACCAGCTTCGCGTTCTCGAGCTGGGCGCCGAGCAGGTTGGCGCCGCTGAGATTGGCGCCGCTGAGGTCGACGTCCTTGAGGATCGCGCCCGACAAATCGACGTCCATGAGGTTGGCGTTCGACAGGTCGGCGCCGGTGATGCGGGCGCCGACAAGGCTCGCGCCGGTGAGGTCGGTGCGGGCGAGGAACGAGGTCGAGAATGCCGCGCCCTTGAGGTTGGCCCCCTGCAGCGAGGCGCCTTCGAGGTTCGCGTCGGTGGCGTCGCCACGGGAGAACGCGGGTTCGCCGCCCGAGACCGTCATCATGACGCCGTCGCTCATCGCCGCGTCCTGCAAGTCCGCGCCATCGATCTTGGC
>CAYUNL010000034.1:0-14214 GCA_964446055.1 uncultured Alphaproteobacteria bacterium
GACGAATCCCACGGTGTCCGAAAGAATGATGTGCCGTCCGCCGGGCAAAGCGACCCGGCGCAGTTTCGGATCCAGTGTCGCGAAGAGCTGATCGTCGGCAAGAACGTGCGCGCCGGTAAGGCGGTTGAACAAGGTCGATTTGCCGGCATTCGTGTAGCCGACGAGCGCGACCAACGGGTACCGTGATCGTGGGCCGCGGCGCTGTAGGGTCCGGGTTCGTCCGACCGCTTCGAGATCGCGACCGATCTTGGTGATCCGCTCGTCGATCTGGCGCCGATCGGATTCGATTTGCGATTCTCCGGGACCGCCCAAAAAGCCATAGCCGCCGCGTTGGCGCTCGAGGTGGGTCCACGAGCGCACCAGTCGGCTTCTTTGGTAACTGAGCGCGGCGAGTTCGACCTGCAGTTTGCCCTCGCGCGTGCGCGCCCGAGCCCCGAATATCTCGAGGATCAGCCCAGTGCGGTCGATAACCTTGCAGGTCCAGGCAAGTTCGAGGTTGCGTTGCTGCACCGCCGACAGCGAGGCATCGACGATGACCATCGCGATACCGGAACGTGCGACGAGGGCCGCGATCTCGGCCACGGTGCCGGCGCCGAACAGTGTCGCCGGCTTGTGTTGCAGGGTGCGGACGGTCCGCGATTCAGCCACACGCAGGCGAATCGCCCGCGCCAGCGAAACCGCCTCGGCCAGCCGTGCGTCGGGCGAGCGCCCTCGCGCCCTGGCACGCGCAAACGGATGAAGGACGAGCGCGCGCTGCGCGGGCTTGGCCATAGGCGGTTTCGTGTTCGGGTCCGCTATTCGGCTTCCGGCACCGCCTCGGCGATCTCTTCGGCTTCCAGACCTTCTTCTTCCTCGTCTGGCTCGTAGAGGTGCACCGGAGCGGCAGGCATCACCGTCGAAATTGCGTGTTTGTAGACCAGCTGGGAGTGACTGTCGCGGCGCAGCAACACGCAGAAATTGTCGAACCAGCTGATAACGCCCTGAAGTTTCACGCCGTTGACGAGGAAGACCGTTACCGGAAGCTTGTTCTTGCGGATGTGATTAAGAAAGACGTCTTGGACGTTCTGAGATTTGCCTGCAGACATGTGTGATTCTCCGCTCGTTCTGATTATTGCGGCCCGTGGCGGCGAGGGGTCCCGCTGTCTAGCGGAAACAGTTTAACGGACTCGCGTCGCCAATGCTGCGCTCAATTTCGCGAATTCGGCGCCTCGGCAAGTCGGATTCCGGCCAGGTGCAGGTCCAGCGCCGACTGTAGGCGGCGGGTCACTGGCCCGGGTTCGCCGGTGCCGATCTTGGAACCGTCGATCGCCACCACCGGCAGGACGAACGAGGTCGTGCTGGTTAGGAACGCCTCGGGCGCGGCCTTCGCCTCGGCCACCGTGAAGGGGCGCTCTTCGAGTTCGATCGCTTCCGCGCGCGCGAGTTCGAGCACGACCCGCCGCGTTACCCCGCTCAGGATCTCGTTCGCGAGTGGCCGCGTCACCAACCGCGCGTTCCCGTCGACGATCCAGGCGTTGGTCGAGGTGCCTTCGGTCACGGCGCCCGCGTCATCCACCTGCCAGGCCTCGTAGGCGCCGGTCTCGACAGCCGTCTGTTTGGCCAAGACGTTCGCCAGAAGCCCGATCGACTTGATGTCGCAGCGCGCCCACCGGACGTCGGGCAGGGTAATGACGCGCACCCCGTCGGGGTTCGCGTCCGGTGCACTGCGGGCGATCGACCGCGCCGTCGCCACGACCGACGGGCGGCTCGGCTGGCCGGGAAAAGGATGATCACGGCGGGCGACGCCGCGACTTACCTGAAGGTATACGATGCCACGCCGAACCCGGTTGCGCCGAACCGTCTCGCGCAGCACCGTACCCAGCGCCCGCCGCGACATCGGTGCGGCCAAGCGAATCTCGGATAGCGAGCGCTCGAGGCGGTCGAGGTGGAGGCCTTCGTCCATCAGTCGGCCGTCGGCCACCGCTATCACCTCGTAGACGCCATCGGCGAATTGATATCCCCGGTCCTCTACGTGTACTTGTGCGGCGTGGTGGGGGACATAACGGCCGTTGACGTATGCGATCCTAGACATCCAAGGTCCCTCCCCTGCGCCGGCCGCCCCTACGACTTCCAGAACCCGGCCCGCAGCAGCACCAGCACCCCGAAGAGCTCGAGCCGGCCGATGAGCATGGCAAGACCGAGAATCCATTTCGCGGCCGGTGGCAGCTCGCCGTATCCGCCGCCCTCAAGGCCGACGATTAGCTCTAGGCCGGGGCCCGTATTGGCGAGCGCCGCCGCGGTTGCGGTGACGGCGGCGCGGAAATCCAGTCCCAGCGCGGCCAGCGCCAACGCCAGCCCGATGAAACAGAATACATACAGAATGAGGAAACTCCATACCGCGTGTTTGGCACCTTCGTCGAGCGCGTGGCCGCCGAACCGGATGCGAACGACGCCATGAGGGTGGGCGAGCCGGCGCAGCTCTCTGGCCGCTTCTTTGAGTAGGATTTCGAGCCGCATCAGCTTGAGCCCGCCGGCCGTCGACCCGCTCGAGCCGCCGATCAGCACCAGCGCAATGGCGAGCACCGGCAGCGCGGCGGGCCACGCCGAAACCTCGGCGTTGGAGAATCCCGTCGTCGTTGCTAGCGACACCACGCCGAAGATGCCGAAGCGCACGCTCTGACCCAGCGTGGTCTCGGATTCGAAGGCCAGAACCACTACGAAGATCAGCGCGGCGCCGATACAGAGTGCGGCAAGCGTGCGGGTTTCGGGGTTTTCCAAATAAGCTCGCCGCCGCCCGTGGGCGATCATGAAATGGGCCGTGAAACTCACCGCGCCGGCCAGCATGAAGACCACCAGGACGGCCTCGGCCAGAGTATTGTCGAAGGCCGCGATCGAGTTTCCAGTGGTTGCGAAACCTCCCGTGGACACGGTGCTCAGCGCCAGGCATAGCGCGTCGAATGCCGGCACGCCCGTGGTCCACAACAGGGCGCCGCAGGCCACGGTCAGGGTCCCGTAAATCCACCATACCGAGCGGGCCGCGTGGACGATCTGGCTCGGCAGGTTGTCGTGCTCGCGGCGCGGCAGCGGCACGCGCTGGTACTGCATGCCGCCCGCGCCCGTGGGTGCCAACACGATGATCGCCAGGACGATCGTTGCGAGGCCGCCGAACCACTGGGTCAGCGCGCGCCAGAAAAGGATGCTTCGCCCCAGCGACTCCGGCTCACCGAAGATCGTCGCCCCGGTGGTCGTCAGCCCCGACAACGCCTCGAAATAGGCGTCCGTCGCGCCTGCCGTGGCGCCACCGAATGCGAACGGCAAGGCGCCGAAGACGGGTAGTGCCGCCCAAGTGAGGACGGCCAAAACGAAGCCCTCGCGGCGCAAGTCCCGGCTCGCCGTCCCGCGCGCGACTGCAAGCAGGGTTACGCCGACGAACGCCGTCACCCCAGCCGATGCAAGGAAATCGAGCGCCAGCGCGCTCTCGCCGAATCCGAGCCCGATAAGCACCGGAAGCGTCATCGCCACGGCAAACGCGACCACGATCCAGCCGAAGACCCAGAGAACAGCTGCGTATGACATCGACGCTCCGCCGGCGCGGCCGCCCTCAGAAGAACTCGAGGCGCACCGAGAACATCTGCTCGACCTTCTTGACCATGCCGGCGGCGGCGAAGACGACCACCCGGTCACCGGCGGTGACGGCGGTATCGCCGCGCGGGATCAAGACCTCGTCGTCGCGTACGATCGCGCCAACCTTGATGCCCGCTGGCAGCCGAATCTCGTTCAGCGGCGTCCCGACCAGCGTCGAGGTCTCCAGCACCTCGCCCTCGATGATTTCGGCGGCGCCATCCAGAACGCTGGAGACCTGACGAATGCGCCCGCGCCGGATGTGCTGCAAGATGGTGGACACGGTGATGGCCCGCGGGTTGATGACGACGTCGACTCCAAGCGAGATCACCAACGGCCCATAGCTCGCGCTGTTGATCAACGCCACGGCACGCTGGCAGCCGTGGCGTTTCGCCAGAAGCGAGGCCAGGACGTTGACCTGATCGTCGTTGGTCACCGCGACAATCGTCTCCGTCGCCTGAACGTTGGCCTCCTTGAGTATGTCGCTGTCGAGCGCGTCTCCTTGCAGGACGACGGTGTGGCTAAGTTCGTCGGCCACGACCTCGGCGCGGGCCGAGTTGGACTCGATGATCTTAATGCCGACGCCGTGGTGCTCCTTCTCGAACTGCTTGGCCAAGAACAGGCCGATGTTCCCCCCGCCCAGCACAATCAAACGGCGGGCCTCGCGCTCTTCGTGGCCGAATGCCGCCATCGCCCGCTTGACGTGCTCGCGATCCGAGGCGAAGTAGACCTCGTCTCCGGGCACCATCTGATCGTCGCCGGTCGGTGTGATGACCTTGCCGCCGCGAAAGATTCCGAGGACCTGAATGCTTAGCCCGGGAAACAGCTCGGTAAGCTGGCGTAGCTGGGTGTTGATGATCGGGCAATCGGCGTCGATGCGCACTCCGATCACTCTCACTCGGTTGTCGGCGAACGCGACCATGTCGCTCGCCCCGGGTACCTCGAGCCGGCGGCCCACGGCGCGTGCAACTTCCAGCTCGGGCGAGATGATCACGTCGATCGGCATATGCGCGCGGCTGAACATGTCCGCCCAGATCGGTTGCAGATAGTTCTGCGCGCGGACCCGGGCGATTTTGGTCGGCACGTCGAACAGCGAGTGGGCAACCTGGCAGGCGACCATGTTGACTTCATCGGCGTAGGTCACCGCGATGATCATGTCGGCGTCGCGTGCACCCGCCCCCTCCAGGACGTCGGGGTGCGAGGCGTGGCCTACCATGGCACGCACATCGAGCGAATCGCTGACGCGGCGAATCAGCTCGGCGGACTGGTCGATCACCGTCACATCGTTGCTCTCGGCGGCAAGGTGGCGGGCGATGTTGAAGCCTACCTGGCCCCCGCCACAGATGATGACCTTCACCGGTCTATCCGTGAATCAGCGTCGCGGACTGGGTCAGGAATCGGCGCCGGGCGCAGAGACATCGCCGCCGACCCCGAGCGTCTTGAGCTTGCGGTGAAGTGCGGAGCGCTCCATGCCGACGAAGGCGGCGGTACGCGAAACGTTGCCCCCGAAGCGGGCGAGTTGTGCGGT
Organism: uncultured Alphaproteobacteria bacterium; assembly: GCA_964446055.1. Taxonomy (GTDB): domain Bacteria; phylum Pseudomonadota; class Alphaproteobacteria; order VGEJ01; family VGEJ01; genus CAYUNL01. Next base: position 5,129 of record CAYUNL010000034.1, read on the forward strand.
CAGGTATTCGCGCTCGAAACGCTCGCGTGCGGGTCGCAGCGGCAGCGACATCACTTCCTCCGAGCCGTTGGGCCGAAGCGCTGCGAAGGTCGGCGCCCCGAGTTCGGGTGGCAACATGTCGGCGCCAATCGAAGTAAGAGAGTCGCCGGGCGCCATGATCAGGAGACGCTCGACGACGTTGCGCAATTCGCGAACGTTTCCCGGCCATTCGTTCGACTGTAGCGCGGCCAGCGCGTCCTCGGCGATCGTCCGCCGCGCGAGGCCGGTGGTGTCCGCGGTACGTCGAACGAAGTGCTCGATCAGCGAGGGGATGTCCTCGCGGCGTTCCCGCAAGGGCGGTACCGGAATCGGCACCACATTCAACCGGTGATACAGGTCCTCGCGCAAATGCCCGGCCGCGATCTCGTCCTTGAGGTCTCGGCTCGAAGCGCTGATGACCCGGACGTCAACTTCGATTTGCGCGCTGCCGCCCACCCGCTCGAAGACTTGGTCGAGGAGTACGCGAAGGATCTTGGCCTGGGTCGCGAGCGGCATATCGGTGACCTCATCGAGGAACAGCGTGCCGCCGTGGGCGCGCTCGAAAGTCCCTACTCTCCTGCGCTCGGCGGCGGCGGCGCTTTCCTCAAAACCGAACAGTTCAGCTTCCATCCGCTCCGGCGCCATCGAGGCCGCGTTCAATACGACGAACGGACCGCCGGCGCGGCGCGAGCGCTCATGGATGAGCCGGGCAACGACTTCCTTGCCGCACCCCGGGGGGCCGGTAACCAGGACGCGACTGCCGGTCGGCGCGACCCTTTCGATCGCAGCTCGAAGCGTGCTCATCGCTGGCGAGGCGCCGATCAACTCGGTTTCGCCGCCGGCGCGCTCCTTGAGCGCGTGGTACTCGCGTCGTACCCGGGCGGATTCGATGGCGCGCTCGGTTATCAACAACAGGCGGTCGGTCTCGAACGGTTTTTCGATGAAGTCCCAAGCCCCGCACTTGATCGCCGCGACCGCTGTTTCGATATTGCCGTGGCCGCTGATCATGACCACCGGCAAGTCGGCGTATTCCCGCTTGATGACGTCGAGAAGGCCAAGGCCATCCAGGGTCGAGCCGTTAAGCCAGATGTCGAGTATTACCATCGAGGGTCGCCGGGCCTCGATCTCGACGAGCGCAGCGTCGCTGTCCTTGGCGACACGGGTTTCGAATCCCTCGTCCGCCAAGATGCCAGAGACCTGCTCGCGAATGTCGGCCTCGTCGTCGACGATCAGAACCTCATGAGCCATGGGCCGCTAATTCTCCTTGGTTCTCGGGCGCCACCTCGGGCACGAATGCAACGCTCACTCGCGCGCCGCCGCCCGGCGCGTCCTCGAGTATTAATCTGGCGCCGTGGTCCTCGGCGATCTTCCTGACGATGGCGAGGCCGAGTCCGGTGCCGCGCTCGCGCGTCGTCACGTAGGGCTCGGTCAGCCGCTCGCGCTCTTTGGCCGGCAGGCCGCGGCCGTTGTCGGTCACTTCGACGACGACGCGCCCCTCCCGCTCGGCGACACGGATATCGATTCGCCCCTCGGCGAGGCTGTCTTGGCCGACTCCTTCGCGGTCGGCGATCGCCTGGGCCGCGTTCTGCAGCACGTTGGTGAGGGCTTGCTCGACCTGGTGGGGGTCGCAACGAAGCTCGATCCCGCTCTCGGGATAGGTGCCGTGGTAGGCGATATCGGGATGCGCCTCTTTCTGCAGGAATACGGCGTTGCGCACCACCTCCACCAGGTCTTCGGTGCTCACGACCGGCGCCGGCATGCGTGCGAAATCCGAGAACTCGTCCACCATGCGACCGATGTCGCCGACCTGGCGGATGATGGTGTCGGTGCAGCGCATGAAGACGTCGGGTTCGGTCTCGATCTCGTCCTGGTAGCGGCGCTTCAATCGCTCCGCCGCCAGCCGAATCGGCGTCAGCGGATTCTTGATCTCGTGAGCGACGCGGCGCGCAACGTCGGCCCAAGCGGCGGTACGCTGTGCCGATTCCAGCTCCGTAATGTCGTCAAAGGTAACCACAAACCCCATCATTTCCAGGCCCGAACGCTCGGCGACGACACGCACCAGCAAACGCCGATGCACGTCTCCGCGGTCGAGCGTGATCTGCCCCTGGACCTGGCGCTCGGGTCGAACCCTGACTTGACGCAACATTTCAGCCATCTCGGGTACGGCCACTTCGAACGATTGGCCCATAAGGGTTCCGGCGTCGGTAGCCAGCAGCGCCGCCGCGGAGCGGTTGGGCAGATTGATCAGGCCGTCGCGGTCGAGACCGATGACCCCGGCCGAGACCCCCGCCAGTACGGCCTCGGTGAAACGGCGGCGCTCGTCGAGCTGGCGGTTAGCCACCACCAGTTCGGTGCGCTGGCTCTCGAGCTGCGAGGTCATACGATTGAACGCCCGGCCCAGGGTCGCCATCTCGTCGTCGTCCGGCCCCTCCGCGACCCGCACCGAAAGGTCGCCACCTCGAACCAGTTCGGCGGCGCCAATCAGGCCGCCGATCGGCCGCACGAATCGTGTCGCCAGCGTTAAACCGAACCAAACCGCGACCATTAGCAGAAGCATCGTGACGACGATAAAGATGAGAAGGAACGTGATCTCGATGCCCGAGCGCTCCCCCTCAAGCCGCTCATATTCGGCGACCGCGCGCTTGGTGCGTTCGACGTGGCCAAGGACCCGCGGCTCAACGAAGCGCCCGACGTAGAGGTAGCTGTCGACGATCCGGTCGAGGCGAATTAGCGCGCGTACGCGATCCTCGGTGTCGCTCGTTAGGAAAGCGACCTCGCCGTTGGACGCTTGGTCCAATGCCGAGGTCGGAATGGTATCGAACTCCAAGCCAAAGCTGAGCGGCGCGCGCGCGATGATGCGGCCGGAGCGCTCGAACACGATGGCCTGGGAGAGCGACCGCAGCGCCGCCTGCGTCGTAACCACCTGACCGAAGAGCTGCGGGTCGCGGACCAGCGCCCCGGCCTGCCGATTGATATCGAAGGCCATCGCCAGGATGTCGCCGCGGATTACCTTGCGGTGCTCGTTGGTGTAGGCCTCGGCGACCGCGACCGATTCATTGAGCGCGGTTCGCACGCGTTCGCTGAACCAGGCCTGGATGCCGAGGTTAAAGAAAAGCGCGGAGAAGACAGCGACGATTATGGCCGGTGCCACCGCGACAGCGCTGAACCAGGTGACAAAGGTGGTGTGAAGGCGTGAACCGGCCGAGCCCCGCCGCCGCTCGACCCAGAGTTGCGCCAGGCGCCGTGCCACCAGGGCGCCCAGCGATAAAAGTAGCACCAGGTCGACCAGCAGCAGAATGAACACGGTCCGCGGTTCGGGCCCAAACGGCGGGCTCCCCGACAGCGACCCATAGGTCGAGGCTCCCGCCACCACCGCCGCGACCGCCAGGGCGATGGAGAGTTTCCGCCGCAACCCTGCGCGGCGCGCCCAACGCATGAATCGCGCGTTTGGTTGGCCTTCTAGCGCCTGAGAATCGATCGCCACGGTCGGATCACGGGCTCGGTGTGGTACGGCGGCAACATAGCTCTGCCGCTACGTCAACATAGCTCTGCCGCTACGTATTGCGCACACGACGGCGACCACCCTACCACATTGTTGCACGAAAGCATCACTTGAGGTGGCGGATGACTGGGATATCCAGCTCGCGCATTTTCTTGCGCAGCGTATTGCGGTTGATGCCGAGTAGCCGTGCAGTGCGCACTTGATTGCCGCCGGTCGCCCCCAGGCTGAGTGAGATCAGCGGCCGCTCCACCTCGCGCAGGATGCGCGCGTAGAGCCCGTCTGGGGGGATGCCCCCGCCGTGGGCGGCGAAATAGCGATCGAGGTGTCGCTCGACCGTGCTTCCCAAGTTGTCGTCCGAGACCTTGGGATCCGCCGGTGCGGCATTCGCGTCTAGCTCGCGGGTCACCGCGTCGCCGCCGATCTCCGCCTCGGCGCAAAGTGCGGCGAGTCGTCGCACCAGGTTCTCCAGCTCACGCACGTTGCCGGGCCAGCGGTACGCCTGAAGTCGCTCGATGGCGGCGCCGTCGAATGATTTTGCGGGCAGACCCTCGGCGTGCGCCTGGGCGGCGAAATGGCGCACCAGGTCGGGAATGTCTTCGCTGCGTTCGCGCAAGGGGGGCACCCGCAGCGGCACCACGCTCAGGCGGTAGAACAGGTCCTCGCGGAAAAGCCCTTGATGGACCAAGCGCCCTAGGTCGCGGTTGGTCGCGGCGATGATTCGGGCATCGGAACGCAGGTGGGCGCGCCCGCCAAGCGCCGTGTATTCCCCTTCCTGGAGGACGCGCAAGAGACGGGTCTGCGCCTCGAGCGGCATGTCGCCGATCTCGTCGAGAAAAAGCGTGCCGCCGTCCGCCTGTTGGAAGCGTCCGATGGTGCGGCGCGTGGCGCCCGTGAACGCGCCTCGCTCGTGTCCGAAGAGTTCGCTCTCGATCAACTCGCGCGGGATCGCGGCCATATTGATGGCCACGAAAGGTTGCTCGGCGCGGCCGCCAAAATCGTGCAGTGCCCGCGCGATCAGCTCCTTCCCGGTTCCCGATTCGCCCGAGATCAAGACCGTCAGCTCGGTGGCGGCAAGGCGCGCAATCTGGCGATAGACCTCCTGCATCGCCGGTGAGCGGCCGACCAGCGGCGTCGGGTCGCCAGCGCCTGCTCCGTCCCCCGCGGGCTCCACATGCTCTGCCGCCGATTTGTCCTTGGCGAGGGCCCGCCTCACCACCATCGTCAGGTCGTTGAGGTCGAAGGGTTTGGGCAGATAGTCGTATGCGCCGCGGGCGTTCGCCTGGACCGCGGTCAACAACGTCGAGTGCGCGCTCATCACGACGATCGGTAAGTCGGGCCGGACCTTCTTAATTCGCGGCAGCAGGTCGAGTCCGTTTTCGTCCGGCATGATCACGTCGGTGATGACCAAGTCGCCATCGCCCTCGCACACCCACTTCCACAACGTCGCCGCCGCGCTTGTGGCGCGAACGCGAAAGCCTTCGCGCGCGAGCGACTGGTTGATGACGGTGCGAATGGCACGGTCGTCGTCGGCGAGAAGGATGGTTTGTTCGCTCACGTTTCCTCGGCCCTATTCCACACCGGCAGTCGCACGCGGAACACCGTCCCGCGCGGACGTGCTTCGCACTCGATGGCGCCGCCGTGGTCGCCGACGAATTTTGCCACCAGCGCCAATCCCAGCCCGCTTCCCCCCAGCTTCGTCGTGACGAAGGGCTCGAACAACCGCCCACGGACATGGTCGGGGACGCCCTCGCCGTTGTCCTCGATGCCGACTTCGATCGGAACGTGACGCCGCCCGGCACTTCCCGGTCCGGCGATTCGCACGTCGCCGCGGAATGCCGTCGTCAGCGTGATCTTGCCACCCGAATCGGGAGACGCCTCGGCCGCGTTCTTCACCAGGTTGAGAAAGACCTGGACCAATTGTTCGCGCTGACCCGAGACCCGCGGAAGCGATGGATCGTAGCGTTCCTCGAACGTGATGGTCCGTGCAAATCCGGCGTGCGCAAGCCCGCGAACGTGATCCAGGACCTCGTGAACGTTGACCGCGCTCGGCTCCAGCATCCGGGTGTCGGTGAAAAGTTCCATCCGATCGATCAGCGCGCAGAGCCGGTCGGTCTCGTCGCGGATCAGCCTCGTCAGCTCGTGGTGCTCCGGTCCTGCGCTTGCTTCGATTAGCTGTGCGGCGCCGCGGATACCTGACAACGGGTTCTTGATCTCGTGGGCGAGCGCCGCGGCCGCGGCGGCGACTGAACGGGTCGTCTCGAGGTTCTGCGTTTGACGCTCGAATCCTTCGGCCAGCGCATGCTCTTGCATCGTCACCAAGATCCATCCGGTGGGCCGATCGAGGGGCGTCGCCTGCACTGCTGCCGAGTGCACGCCGGTGCGCGGCGACTCGATGTCGACCGCGTGCTCGTGGATGCCACCCTCCCGTGAACGGGCTTGGCCAACCAGCGCGACCAGCGGGCTATCGCTGGGCACGACCTCGTCAAGCGCGCGAAGCTCGAGCCAGCCAGCGCCGGCGCCGAAGAATTGCTCGGCGGCCGGGTTGACGAACCGGAAGCGGTCCTCGTCGTCGAGCGCGATCAGCGGTCCCGGCAGCGCGCCTAGCAGCCCCTCGGCGTCGACGAACTCGGTTTCAAGATCGCGCGCGAGATCCAACGTCGTCGTCACTGCGCCGCCGCGTGTTCGATGGCGCCGGCGAAGAAACGGTGAATGAATCCGCGCACCGCCTCCCGCTCGGTCGCTTTGTTCACCGCGCGGCGGAAGGCGGCGGCATGGGGCAGGCTACGCGCGTACCAGCCAAGGTGCTTGCGCGCCGTGCGCAGGCCGATTTCCGAACCGTAGTGCGTCAGCATGTCCTCGAAGTGCTGGTGCACCACCGTCGCCTGGCATTCGAGTGATGGCTCGGCCAACCGCTCGCCGGTCTTCAGAAAGTGCGCAACCTGGCGCAAGAACCACGGGCGTCCATAGCACCCCCGACCCACCATCACCCCATCGGCCCCGGATTCGGCCAGGCTCTCGGCCGCATCTTCGAGGGTCTTGACGTCGCCGTTTACGATGACCGGGATGTCGACCGCGCGTTTGACCGCGCCCACGAAAGCCCAATCTGCGCGCCCGTCGTACTTCTGGCATCGCGTGCGGCCGTGCACCGTGATCATCTTGATTCCGCAGCTCTCCGCGATCCGGGCGAGCCCCGGTGCGTTACGGTTCTCGGCGTCCCATCCGGTTCGCATCTTCAACGTTACCGGCAGATCGACCGCCTCAACGGTGGCCTCGAAGATGCGTGCGGCATGGGCTTCATCGCGCATCAGCGCCGAACCCGCATAGCCGTTCACCACCTTCTTCGCCGGACATCCCATGTTGATGTCGATCAGCGCCGCGCCGCGGTCGGCGTTGAGCTTCGCTGCCTCGGCCATGACTTCGGGCTCGCAGCCGGCGAGTTGGATCGCCATCGGGTATTCTTCGGGCGCGTTCTCGGCCATGCGCAGCGACTGACGGGTTTCGCGGATCATCGCCTGGCTCGCGATCATCTCCGAGACCACCAGCGCCGCGCCGTTCTGTTTGACGACGCGGCGAAACGGCAGGTCGGTAATCCCACTCAGCGGCGCCAGAATCACTGGATCGGCGAGCCGGATCGGTCCAATCTCGATGGTCATTTCTTAAGTATCGATGCCTGGTGCACAATATTTGAGCATTCAATACGGCATGTCGGCCCACCGCGCAAGCGCTTGGCAAGGAGGTCTGCCCGCTCTAGGTTGCCCGCCGAGATGTCGAACCCGGACGTGACTGTCGATGCGCTTGTTTTGGCCGCGGGCCGCGGCACGCGGTTCGGCGGCGCCGTCCCCAAGCCCTACCTCGACCTCGGTGGCCAGGCCGTTCTGCGGCGCGGCATCGTCGCCTTCTGCGAGCATCCCCGCGTGCGTGCGCTGCGTGTGGTGATCCACACCGATGATCGCGATCTCTACGATCGCGCCACGGCCGAGCTCGATATTCTGCCGTCGGTCTCCGGCGGCGCGGCGCGTCAGGACTCGGCGCGGCTCGGACTGGAAAGCCTCGCCGAGCAGGCGCCCAAGCGCGTGCTGATCCACGATGCCGCGCGCCCCTTCCCTACTCAGGCGCTCATCGGCCGCGTGCTCGACGCCCTCGACAGCGCGCCCGCCGCGGTCCCCGCCGTCGCCGTCCGCGACACCCTCAAGCGCGGCGTCGAGGGTCGGATCACAGCCACCGTCGCGCGCGAAGGCCTGTGGCATGCGCAGACCCCGCAGGGCTTTGACTATGCCGCGATCCTCGCCGCTCATCGCGCCGCGGCCGGGACCGCGCTCACCGACGATGCCGCGGTCGCCGAAGCGGCGGGTCTCGATGTCGCCTTGGTCGAAGGCGACCGGGACAACGTCAAGATCACCACCGCCGAAGACCTTGCCCGGGCCGCGCGGCGGATTGACGGCGCTGCGGCAGAGGTCCGGGTCGGTACCGGCTTCGACGTCCATCGCTTCGGCGACGGCGATGCAGTGGTCCTGTGCGGCGTGCAGATCCCGTTCGCCAGGGCGCTGGTCGGGCATTCGGACTCCGATGTTGGCTTGCACGCGCTTACCGACGCCCTTCTCGGCGCCATCGGTGGCGGCGATATCGGCGTTCACTTCCCGCCCGGCGACCCAAGGTGGGCCGATGCCGCCTCTGAGATCTTCGTCCGCCAGGCCGCCGCGCTGATTGCCGAGGCCGGAGGCAGCATCGCCAATGTCGATGTGACGCTGATCTGTGAAGCGCCCAAGATCGCGCCGCACCGCGAGGCTATGATCGCCCGCATTGCAGAGATTCTCGGCATCGAACCGGAACGGGTCAGTGTCAAGGCCACCAGCACCGAGCGTCTCGGCTTCGCCGGTCGCGGCGAAGGCATTGCCGCGCAGGCCGCGGCCTCAGTGCGCCTGCCCTTCTAGGCGCGGCAGACCATGCGCGGCGAACTCCTGCCTGCTGGGCTTCGCTTTCGCCACCCCGCGGTGCTCGTCGCGACTTTCTTCGGCGCCGGTCTCTCGCCGATCGCCCCCGGCACAGTGGGTTCGCTCGCGGCCCTGCCCTTCGCCTGGCTCATCCACTTCTGGCTCGGCCAGTGGGCTCTGGTCGCTGCGGCGGCCGTGGTTTTCGCGATCGGTCTGTGGTCGGCGGAGGTCTACGCCCGGGCCGACGGTGGGCGCGACCCGGGCGCGGTGGTCATCGACGAGGTTGTGGGTCAGTGGTTGACGTTGGCCGCTGTCGCGGCGACCCCGATCCACTACGCCGTCGGCTTCGCCCTCTTCCGCGTCTACGACATCGTCAAGCCGTGGCCGGCAAGCCGAATCGATCGCCACATGCATGGTGGGATGGGCATCATGCTCGATGACGTCGTCGCCGCGGCTTACGCCGCCGCAACGTTGTGGGTGATCGCCACGGTGACGGCATGACCGGCCTGTTCTCGGACTGGGACATCGAACTGGACCTTGCCGCAAGGGTCCTCGATCTTTGCCGCGCGCAAAGCCTGAAACTCGCTACCGCGGAATCGTGCACCGGCGGGCTGATCGCTGGCTGCCTGACCTCG
>CAYUNL010000034.1:14224-16174 GCA_964446055.1 uncultured Alphaproteobacteria bacterium
TTACGACAACGCCGCCAAGGTCGATCTTCTCGGCGTCGACGCCGCGCTGTTCGACGCCGTCGGCGCAGTCAGCGAAGAGGTCGCGCGCGCCATGGCCGAGGGCGCCCTGGTTCACCCCGGCGTAGACATCGCGATTGCCGACACCGGCATCGCCGGTCCCGGTGGCGGGACCGCGCTCAAGCCGGTCGGCCGCGTCCACCTCGCCTGCGCACGCACCGGCCGCGAGACGCGGCACCTCGGGCGCGACTACGGCACCATCGGCCGCGCCCAAGTGCGCACTGTGGCGGTCCAGGACGCCCTACGCCTGATCCTCGAGCAACTTGACTAGGTCGAGTTGTCGGCAATGGTCCAATTAGAAGACCTCAAGCAGTACCACGACGAGAGGTATTTCGTCCTTCCCGATGCCCCAAGTGTCGCCTAGCGCTTGCCATAGAGCACCCGTGCCCGCGCCTCGAAGGCGCCGACCATGCGGCGGAAGGCCTCGTGGAAGAGGACGCCGATCAGCTTTTGCAGCACCCGCGAGCGGAACTCGAAATCGACGTGGAAATCGATCATGCACTGGCCTTCGCCGTGCGGCTCGAACACCCAGCGATTGTTAAGATGTCTAAGCGGCCCCTTGCGGTAGCGCACGTCGATGCGTTCGGGCCTGTGCAAACTCACGTCCGAGGTGAAGCGCTCGCGGAACATGCGAAAGCCGATGACCAAATCGGCGACCATCGCTTCGTCCTTGCGATCACGCACCTCGGCCTCGAGGCACCAGGGCAGAAACTTCGGGTAGTCCTCGACCGCCGCCACCAAGTCGAACAACTCGGCCGGCGTATAGGGCAGGAGCCGGGTTTCGCTATGCGAAGGCATTGGGTAGGCGCGCAGCGCGCGGGGCGCGCGGCTTCAGTGAGCGGCGAGGCTTTCGGCGCGGGCCCGGCGCAGCTGGGCGAAGTCTTGCCCCGCGTGATACGACGAGCGCGTGAGCGGGCTCGCCGAGACCATGAGGAACCCCTTCGCGCGCGCGAGATTTGCGTAGGCTTCGAACTCTTCGGGTGTGACGAAGCGCGCCACGTCGTGGTGGCGGGCGGTCGGCTGCAGGTACTGGCCGATGGTCAGGAAGTCCACCTGCGCCGAGCGTAGATCGTCCATTACCTGCGCCACCTCGCCCTTGTCCTCGCCCAGCCCGACCATGATGCCTGACTTGGTGAAGATCAACGGATCGAAGGCCTTCACCTTGTCCAACAGGCGCAGCGAGTGGAAATAGCGCGCGCCGGGCCGCACTTCGGCGTAAAGGCGGGGCACCGTCTCGAGGTTGTGGTTGTAGACGTCGGGCTTGGCTTCGACGACGGCCTCGATCGCACCCTCTTTGCGCAGGAAGTCCGGCGTCAGGACCTCGACCGTGGTATCGCGGGCCTTCTCGCGAATGCTGCCGATCACCTGCACGAACTGCCCGGCGCCGCCGTCGTCGAGATCGTCGCGATCGACCGAGGTGATGACGACGTGCCGCAACCCGAGCTCGCCGATGGCCTCGGCCACCCGCGCGGGTTCGCCCCGGTCCACCGCATTGGGCAATCCGGTCTTGACGTTGCAGAACGCGCAGGCCCGGGTGCAGGTATCGCCCAGGATCATGACCGTGGCGTGGCGTTCGGCCCAGCACTCGCCGATGTTGGGGCAGCCCGCCTCCTCGCAAACGGTGTTGAGCCGCAGGCGCCGCATCAGCGTTCGCGTCTCGTTGTACTCGGCCGATCCGGGCGCGCGCACCCGAAGCCACGGCGGCTTGGGCAAGCGACGGGTTTCGGCGTCCCTCTTGATCGCCTCGACGGTCATGACACTGGCCTAGAAATGAAGGGTGCGCCCATAGGCGTCAAGCACCGATTCGTGCATCATTTCCGAAAGTGTGGGATGAGGGAAGATCGTGCGCATCAGTTCGGCCTCGGTCGTCTCGAGGGTACGCGCTATCACAAA
>CAYUNL010000035.1:0-6995 GCA_964446055.1 uncultured Alphaproteobacteria bacterium
GACGTCGCCGACGCCATCGACTTTGCGGTCGCCAACGGCGCCGGCGTCATCAACCTCAGCCTCGGTGGCGGAGCATCGAACGCCGATTTTCTGGCCTCGGTGCAGGCCGCGGTGAACGCCGGTGTCATCTTCACCATCGCCGCGGGAAACACCGGCGGTGCCGACCCGCTAAACCCCGCGAGTCTGGCTACTACGGCGAGCTTCAACGGCCAGATCATCGCCGTCGGCGCGGTGAATTCGTCGAACGCCATCGCCGGCTTTAGCAATCGGGCCGGTACGGTTCAAAACTTCTTCCTCGTGGCGCCCGGCGTAAGCATCGTCACCACCGACATCGGCGGCGGCACGACGACCGTCAACGGCACCTCGTACTCGGCGCCGCACGTCGCCGGCGCGGTGGCGCTGACTCGGCAGCGCTTTCCGGCATTGAGCGCGACGCAAATCGTGAGCGCGCTGCTGGCCGCGGCGAGCGACCTTGGTGCCGCCGGGACCGATGCCATCTTCGGTCGTGGGCTGCTGGACGTGAGCGCCGCTTTGGCACCGCTGGGCACGATCTCGCTGCCCGCAGGGACGAGTGAAGCCGAGGAAGCGCGCGCCATGGCCGCGCTCGACGGCGCCGACATGCAGCTCGGACCTGCGTTCGGCGACGGCATCGCAAGCGGGCTGGCCGCGACGCCAACGATCATCGTCGATGCGTTCGGGCGCGCCTTCGTCACTGACGTTTCGGGGTACGTGAGCCCGGCAAGCGGACGCCCGGACCTCGAGGGTCTTCTCGATCCCAGTGCGGCGGGGCAATCGTACGCGACCCAGATCGCAGCGTTGGGCTCGCTCTCGCTCTCCTTCACGGACGTGCCCGCGGAGACCTCGTCGCTGGCCAAGCAATTCGCCGATGCCCCCGGCGGTGAGCAGAGCCTCGATGTACCGTCCATCACGTTCGCTACCGGGTTCGGTCGTGACACCGAGCTCGCGCTCGGTTTCTCGACCACAGCGGGGCCGGAGACCGACGCCGCGCGGCAAGCCGGCGTGAGCTTTGTCTCCGCCGATCTCTTGGAGGTACCGGCTCTGGAAATGTCGGGCACGGGCGAATCCCTGGTCCTGCGCCGGCGGCTCGATCGACGGACGAGTATTCGGCTCGCCGCGGCCTTCGGCACGCGGACCTTCGGCGATCGCTACGGCGAGCGAGACCGTAGCGCGGTGGCCATGGACCTTGAGCACCGGATTAACAGCGGCTTGGCGATGAGCGTGCATGCCGCCGCGTTGTCGGAGGAGGGAAGCTTCCTCGACACCGTATCGAGCGGTTCCTTTGAAGCCGCCGACGGCGCCCAGACCAGCTTTCTGGGCGTCTCGACTTCGCTCCCGCTTGGCCGCGGTTGGATCCTCCGCGGGCGATCGCTTCTCGGCCTGACCAAGGTGAGCGAGGCCGGTCCCGGCGTGCTCTCGGATTTTTCGCGGATCAGTAGCACCGCATACAGCCTCGGCCTCCTGCGCCGGGGCTGGTTCAGGGGCGAGGATAGCTTCGGGCTGGTGCTGTTTCAGCCGCTTCGGGTCGAGGACGGCTCGGCCCGGCTTTCGCTACCGGTGGCATACGACTACGCGAGCGGACTCGGCACCTACGGGGATCAACGTATGCAGCTCGCGCCAACCGGGCGTGAGGTCGGTATCGAGCTCGCCTACGGGCTGAGGTTCGATTCCGGTGCCGCGGTGCAGGTCAATCTTCTGCGGCGCTTCGAGCCTGGCCACGTTGCGGATGCCGGTCCTGAAACCACCGCCCTTGTGCAAGTCAAGCTCGACTTCTGACGGCATGGTCCGCCCGGTCGCTTTGCAGATCGCCCTCGCCGCGTGCTTGTTGGCAGGCTGCGGCGCGAGCCCGGGGGCGCAGGCGCCCTCAGCGAATGTTGAAGCCGGGGCGGCCGAAGTGCCGGCGGACGCCATTCCGATCGGCGATCAGCTCTACATGGTGCCCGCAGGCGTCGATCGAACCGGGTGCCCCTGGTTTCGCGCCTTTTCACCGACGAAGATGGTTGTGCAGGCGATGTTCTACCGCGCCGCCGAGGGCGGCTTCACGATGGATAGAGTCGAGGCGGTGTGCGCCGAAAACTGAGGCGCGCTTAGGCCGCGGCGGCCATGCGCGCGACGCGCCAGGCATGGGCGCGGAACAGCCACCAGCCAAGCCCCGTCAGGGCCAGGCCAAGTCGGCTGCGCGGTCTGAACCCGGCGGCCTTGAGGCCCATCGCGATACCCCTGCGCACGTGCTCGCGCTTGTAGTGGCGAAGCGAGCGGCTGGTGCAGGCGATCGAGTGCCAGCGCCGTCGGTAGGGGCCGGTTTCGCCGTTGCCGCAAAAGTATGCGTAGGTAATCTCGTCATCCGAGGATTCGGCGAACCGTCCAAGCGCAGTCATGAGCCCCTGCCACGGGCTCGGGCCCTCGACCGTGCGGTAACGCTTGAGATGTCGGTAGAACAGGCTGTAGTGGCGATACTCGTCTCCGGCGATGCGGTGACAGAGGTGCTTAAGCAGCGGCTCTTCCGTGGCGTCACGGACGGCGCTATAGAACGAGCTCGTGCCGACTTCGACGATGCAGCGGGCGATCAGCTCCCGGGCGCGCGAGCCGCGCACCGACTGGCTGGCTTCCAGTTGAATTACATGTCCGGCGGCGTAGCGCGCGAACCGATCTTCGAAATCGAAGGCGGGATCGGCAAGCTCGGCCCAGCGGCGGAGCGCCCGGCCATGCTGGACCTCTTCCGCAGCCCAGGTGCGGGCCTCGTCCTGGAACTCTGGATCGTCGTGAAACACCGAGCAAAGGTAGGCGGCGTAATCGTCGCTGTGGTGCTCGACGAGGCACGCCGCGCGTACCGTCCTGAGAATCTCGGGATCGACTTTCGTGGGGTCGAAACGCTCCCACGGAATATCGTCAAGCGACCAATTCGCGTCCATCCTTCGCGGCGCCTCGACCGGGCACCTCCCCCCTTGCTGGGGCATCGAATCTAGCGCAAATACCGGTTGCTCGCCAAGCCCCCGGGGCCGGCCTAGGCGCCCGCCACATCCGTGAAATCGGTCCGGTTCATGCCCGCCGAAACCCCCGCCTCGATCAGCTCCTCCCAGGTCGTATCGTCGAGGGGGATGCCGTCCTTTTCGCGGATCGCGCGTGAGCGGCGCTCGGGCTCGCCCGGCACCATCACGACATCGACACCGGGTTGCGGCGGCGACTGTTTGACGTAGGCGATGAAGCGATCGAGCTCCTCGGCGAACGGGATGTCGGTGCCGAAGCCCTGGGGATCGAAGATCACCGAGAACATGTTGTTCTTGACCTTCTCCTGGGGCGCGGTCTCTGGATTGCTTGCGCCGCCGCCGGTGAGCGCGCCGGACAGAATCTCGCACACCAGCGCAAGACCCGAGCCCTTGTGTTCGCCCACGGGCAGCATCGAGCCCTTGCGATCGGGGAAAATCACCCCCGGATCGGTGGTCGGCTTTCCCGCGGCGTCGATCAGGCGCCCCTCGGCGAGCGGCAGGCCCTTGTTGTAGGCGACCTTGACCTTGCCGCCCGCGACGACACTAGTCGCCATGTCGAGGACGATCGGCGGACCGCCGTCGGTGGCTGGAAAGGTGACGCAAATCGGGTCGGTCGAAAGCCGCGCATCGGTGCCGCCGAAGGGCGCGACCAGGGGACGGTGACAGACCGCGGAGACGTAGTGAATCGAGACCAGCCCGGCGTCGGCGCAAAGCTCGCCCCAGGCACCGATGCGCCCGAGGTGGTGGGTGTTGCGCAAGCCGAGGATTGCGGCGCCCTGCTCGTTGGCCTTGGCGATCCCCAGCTCCATCGCCTGGGGACCGATGATCTGGCCGTAGCCCATGTTGCCGTCCAAGAGCAAGAAGACGCCGTTGTCGGTGACGACGTCGACGCTCGCCCCGGGCGTGAGCCGCCCGTCCAACGCCTCTTCGACGTACATGGGCACCAGGATCACGCCGTGGCTGTCGTGACCCATGAGGTTCGCGGTGACTAGATTTTCCGCGATCGCGCGAGCCTCGGCCTCCTCGGAACGGGCGGCCAGGAACACGCTCTTGGTCAGAGCGGTCAAATCGTCGCTGGAGATCAACATTATGGCGCGTTGCGCGCGGCGGCGCGCGGTCGGATCGCTAGGGAGGGAGCCTAGTTGTGGATGATAAGTTCCGAGAGCGCTTCCATGCTGGTCTCGTCCTTCACCACGTTCTTGATCACTCGCCCATGCGCCATGACGACGAAGCGATTGCAGACGTTGTAGGCCTGAAAGATGTTGTGGGTGACGAAAACACAGCTCACGCCCGAGGTCGAAAGCTCGGTCATGTAGGAAAGCACCTTCTCGGTCTCGCGCACCGACAGCGCACTGGTCGGCTCGTCCAAGAGCAGCATGTCGTGCTTGAAGTGAACCGCACGGGCGATCGCAACCGCTTGCTGCTGACCGCCGGAAAGCTCCTCGACCATCAGGTCGGGCGAGGTAATGCCGGCGATGCGGACGTACTGCTCCAGGACGTCCATCGCCGTGCGTCGCATGTCGCGCATGCGCAGGAAGCCAAGGCTACTTACCAGCTCGCGCCCGGCGAAAATGTTGCGCATGATCGACATCGAGCCCACCAGCGCGATGTCCTGATAAATCGTCTCGACGCCGATGTTCTCGGAATCGCGCCGCGAATGGATGGTTACCGGCCGCCCGTCGCGCAGGAACGTGCCCTGGTCGGGTGTCACGACGCCGGAGATGATCTTGATCAGCGTCGATTTGCCGGCGCCGTTGTCCCCCAGCAGCCCGACGACTTCGTTCTGCTGAATATCGAAGTCGACATCGATCAGCGCCTGGACGTGTCCGTACGCCTTGGAGACGCCCTTGGTCTCCAAAAGCGGCGTCTTTATGTTGGGGATAGCAGCCCCAGGACTCGCGCCCGCCGTCTCGGTCGTACCCGTGCTCTCCGACATTCCCGCCTCCTCATTATGGTGGTGCCATTATGACCGGCGCATATGGCACTGCCAAGTGTAAAGCGGCGCAGTGATCCCCCTACCGCTTCGCGACCAACGTGTTCAGGATGACGGCGATAACGATCACCGCGCCGAAGAACAATCCGCTTGGTGCGAGACGGTGGCTTAGCGCGGTACCGTCACCGAGCGCCCCGTCGCCAGAGACTCATCGGCCGCGGCGGCCAAGACCAATGCCCGATACCCGTCGTCGAAGGTGACCGAGGGTTCGCGCCCGCCCTCAACGCTGTCGATGAAGTCGTCGATCTCACGGGCGTAGCTCTCGGCATAGCGCTCGGTGAAGAAGTACTGAAGCGGATCGCGGGCAGCCGTGGACTGGGCGCCGTAACGCTCGAGCGAGGTCGGGCGCAGGTTATCCGAGCGCACCATGCCGGCGCTGCCGAAGACCTCGACGCGCTGGTCGTACCCGTAGACGGCACGGAAGGAGTTGTTGAGGTGGCAGAGCGCACCCGATTCCGAGCGCACGAGTGCCATCGCCGTATCGATATGGCCCACTTGGCCGATCTCGGTATCGACGAGGGCGCTTCCCATCGCGCTCACCTCGATCGGCTCCTCACCCAGCACGAAGCGCGCGATATCGAAGTCGTGCACCATCATGTCGCGGAACAGGCCACCAGCGCTCTTGACGTATTCGATCGGCGGCGGTTCGGGGTCGCGGCTGGTCACGATCACCATTTCGACCTTTCCAATCTCGCCGTTGCGCACCGCGTCGTACACCGCCCGGTGGCTGGGGTCGAAGCGGCGGTTGAAGCCGATCTGGATGGGCACACTCAGTCCAGAGACCTCCTCGCGGCATCGCACCACCCGATCGAGGTCGAGATCGATCGGCTTTTCGCAGAACACCGCCTTGCCCGCCTTGGCCGAGGCCGTGAGCAGATCGACGTGCGTGGACGTGGAGGAGCCGATGACCACCGCGTCCACCGCCGGGTCGGACAGCACCGCCTCCACGTCTGGCGCCGCACCGACGCCGTACTTCGCGCCCAGCTTGTGGGCCGCGCCGCTTACGACGTCGTAAATGCAGACAAAGTTCACGCGCGGATTGGCGGCAAGGTTTCCCGCATGCACGTGGCCGATCAACCCGGCCCCAAAAAGTGCAAATCCCAGCATCTCGACAGATCTCCGCCGCTTTTTCGCCATGCTAGCACGTCGCGCGGCCAACATTGCTTTGCCGTCCGCGCCGCCGCTATCATGCGCCGATGGAATTTCAGTACGCCGCGGACGAGTGGTACGTCTGCGAGATCGAACGCAAGCAACTCAAGGCGTTGTCGCGGCGGAGTGACGCGAAGGGGCTCGTATACCTCGGGGTCTATTTCGCGCTGCTGATTGCCAGCGGCGCGCTCGCCTATCTGACGTGGGGGACGTATTGGGCGATTCCGGCGTTCTTGCTCTACGCCACGATCTACATGTTCGCCGAGTTCATTCAGCACGAATGCATCCACTTCACACCCTTTCGCAGCCACTGGTTGAACGAGGCCGTCTACTGGCTCACCTGCTTCATGACAATCCGCGAGCCGGTGCTCAACCGTTGGTCGCACGCCGTCCACCACACCTTCACCAAGGTCACCGACACCGACCCCGAGATGCAGATGCCGCGGCCAGCGAGTTTGCCGAAACTGGCCGGCGAGTTCGTCAGCCTGGGTCACCTGCGCGGTAACCTGGGCGTCATTGTCACGGCGAGTCTGGGCATTGCTCCAAAGAACAAGCGGTTCGTGCCCAAGGAAGCGTACCCGACGGTGATTCGTAACGCGCGCGTGCTGGCCTTTGGCTACCTCGTCCTGGTGGCCGGGGCGGTGGCCGCCGGAAGCTGGCTTCCCTTGATGTTCGTGTTCTTCCCGCGGGTCTTTGGCGTGTGGTTCCTGATGCTCTACGGCATAACCGAACACTCGGCCTTGCCCGACAATGTCCGCGACCACCGCCTCAACACGCGCACCGTTCTGATGGGTCCGCTCCAGACCTTCTTGGTCTGGAATGCCAACTACCACGTCGAGCACCACATC
>CAYUNL010000035.1:7005-9216 GCA_964446055.1 uncultured Alphaproteobacteria bacterium
CCGATGGTGCCGTTTCACGCCCTGCCCAAGCTATCCAAGGCGCTGGCCGACCAACTACCCACGCCGCACCAAGGACTCCTGCGCGCCTGGATGGAAATGGTCCCAGTCTTCCTTCGCCAGCAGAAGGACCCCTCGCACGTCTCGGAGCCGCGGCTGCCGCAGCCCCGCGCCGCCTGAGCCGGCGGCGTTTCCGTGGTCGAGCGAACCCGCGACCGCCGGCTGCGGCTTGGCATGGTCGGCGGCGGCGCGACGAGCATGATCGGCGAGACCCACCGCATGGCGGCGCGCTTTCACGACCGCTACACGCTGGTCGCCGGATCGCTGGACGCCGACCCCGCGGCGGGCCGCGCCTTTGCAGTCAAGCTAGGCATCGCCGAGGACCGAATCTACGACGACTTCGCGGCCATGGCCGGCGCCGAGGCCGAGCGCGACGACGGCATCGAGGTCGTCAGCGTCCTGACCCCCAACAACACCCACCACCGCATCTGCCGCGCCTTCATCGACCGCGGCTTCCACGTCATCTGCGAGAAGCCGCTCTGCACCTCGCTCGAGGACGCGCGCGACCTGGTGCGCGCGGTGCGCGCGGCCGGCATCGTCTTCGGGCTCACCCATCCCTATCCAGGCTTTCCCATGGTGCGCTGCGCCCGCGACATCGTCGCGGCGGGCGAGCTTGGCAAGATCTGGCTGGTGCAGGCCGAGTTCACGCCCGGCTGGATGTCGCGCCCGGTCGAGCGCGAGGGCGACGCAGCGGCCGAGTGGCGCACCGACCCCGCGATCATGGGACCCTCGCTGGTAATGGCCGACAACGGCAGCCACGCCCACAACTTGGCCCGTTTCGTCACCGGCCTCGAAGTCAGCGAGGTTGCGGCCGAGCTCACCACGTTCGTGCCCGGCCGCCGGCTCGAGGACAACGCGATGGCGCTGTTGCGCTTCGACAACGGCGCCCGCGGCATGCTGTGGGCCTCGACCGTCACCACCGGGATCGTCGACGGGCTGCAGCTGCGAATCCACGGCGAGAAGGCGGGTTTGCGCTGGCGGCTCGAGACCTCCGATCAGCTCACGCTTTATCCTGACGCGGGCCCGGCGCGCACCCTCGACCGCCAGGAAACCGGCCTCACCGCCGCCGGCTTCATCGAGGGATTCGCCAACGTCTACGCGAGCGTTGCCGAGGACATCCGCGCGCTGGCCGCGGAGCCATCGGGGCCGCGCGAGTACGCCGGCGTCGAGGACGGCGCCATCGGCATCAAGTTCATCCTGGCGGCGATCGAATCGAGCGCCCGCGACGGCGCCTGGGTCGATGCGAGGCTAGACGTCTAAGGCCGCCGCCCCGTCGAGTGCCGCGAGCAGCTCGCTCGCCTTCGCCCGCTTTCGGGGATCGGGGTTCTGTTGCACGATGCGCAGCAGGATCAGTCGCGCCGATTCATCGCCGCGCGCCGCCATCTCGAAGGCGATTTCATCGCGCCGGTCGTAGTAGCTGGAATCCCAAGGCACGGTGCGCGGCGCCTGCGCCCGCCAGTAATACTTGAGGCGGTCGGACTTCCAGCCGGCGTAGATCTCTTCCCAGCTCAACAGGTCGCCGTAGGGCTCGAGATGTTTGTCGAGGGTCGGCGCGTTGGCGCGCTGATATCGAGCGTCGACCGATTGGCGCAACCTCGCCGAGCGGTTGGGCAGCGCCTTGTGCACCGCGAGCGAGTGGAAGATCACCACGTCGCCGGCCTCGAGGTCGCTTGCCGCCCAGCACCCGACCAATGGATCCAGGACGCGCATGCCGCCGGCATCCTCGGCGATGCCGAAATCGCGGACGCCCCGCCGGTGTGAGCCGGCCGCGACCGCCAACCCGCCGACCTCCGTTGGGCACGCGCCCAGCGGCATCCACGCCGTGAAGCACTCGGTGGTGCCCTGGACGTGCGGGAAATCCTGGTGCGCGACCGTGGTGTTGTCGAATTCACCCGAGCAGGGGAAGACGTTGCGCACGATGACCACCGGATGGACCAGTACCGGCCCGCTAAGCATGCGCTCGAACAGCCCGAGCAAGGCGGGGTGATGGGGAAGCGCATGCAAATCCTCGAGCGCATACTGGCGGCGCAAGACGTCCAAGTGTTCGGGCTCGGGATCGCTGCACGCGGCCGCGGGCTCGGCGATCGCCTCGTCGCTCGGCCGGCCGCGGCGCAGCCAGCCCGCTTCGGCGGCGATGTCGAGGAACTGGCGGCG
>CAYUNL010000035.1:9226-14696 GCA_964446055.1 uncultured Alphaproteobacteria bacterium
AGACGGCGGGCATCCAGCAGGAGAAGAAGCAGCTGCGGGCCGAGCTCGACAAGTCGCGTGCACGGGCGGCCGAAGCGGTGCACCAGGCCGAGCGCCAGTCCAGCCGCACGAAGCTGGCGTCGCGCGAGAAGGCCGTCGCGCTGTCCCAGACGGTTGCGATGGAGCGGCGCCGCACGGCGCAGCTCGAGGATCGGCTGGCGCGGTACCAGGCCCTTGAGGAAGAGATAGCCCTCACGCTTCATCCGCCGCCCGAGCGCCGCGCCATCCATGGCGATGCTCGCCGAATCGAGGTAGGGACGAAGCGCCTCGCCCACCGTACTCAGATCGAGAAGCGGCGGCCCGAGCCGGCGCGGGCGCGCCCCGTCACCCAGGTGTTCAGGACTACCGCGCCGACGATGACGGCGCCGACGAAGGCCTCGAGATAGAAGCTCGGGGCGCCGGTGAGGAGAAGAATGTCCTCGACCAGGTAGATGAACATGGCTCCGAGGACGATCCCGATGACCGAGCCGCGGCCGCCGGTCAGGAACAGCCCGCCGATGACGCAGGCGGCGATGGCGTTCAGCTCCAGCCCTTCGTTCGAGTAGAAGGGCGAGATGCTCTTGGCCCGCGTGGTTGAGATGATGCCGGCGAACGATGCGCCCAGCGAGGCCAACAGGAAGGCGATCATCTTCACCCGCTTGACATTGATGCCTACCGCGGTCGCCGCCTCGCGGTCGCCGCCGACGGCGAAGAAATGATTGCCGAGCCGGTGGTGATGCACCACGAGATAGACCAGCGCGGCGAAACCCAGGTACCACAGGACCTGGACTTGCAGGACCCCCCAGAGAATCTTGCCGGTCAGCGCCTCGCGAAAGGACTCGGGCGGGAAGAAGCGCTGGAAAAGGCCGTACGAGACGAAACGATTCACGCCGCCGATCGCCAGCAACATCCCGAGTGTCGTCACGAACGAAGGAATCCCGAACTGCGTGGTGATGAATCCATTGAGAAAGCCCACGAACAAGCCCGCGCACACCCCCAGCAGAACCGCCAGCTCCAGGGGCCAGCCGGCGTTGTAGGCGATGGCCGCGCTTAGCGGCGCGAGCACACTGACCACGCCGACCGAAAGGTCGAACTCGCCGGCGATCATCAACATGCCGACGCCCAGCGCGGTAATGCCGAGGAAGGGGATCGCGGCCAGGCTTATCTTGAGGTTGGGGATCGAGAGGAAACGAAAATCGTCGGGGAACAGGGCCGAGACGACGATGCACGCCAAGAGGATCGTGGTGAACAGAACCGCGATGCTGCCCGCGGGATGTCGCCTCAGGCGTTCGATCGGTCCGGCCTCGTGGGGACGCGCCGGTCCAAGGCCTGCTTGTGGATCGGCCCTGTCATCCTCGGCGGCGGCGCCCGGCATCGCGGTCAGAAACTCCGCCTTGCCACCCAGGTGTTCATGACTACGGCGCCAACGATCACCGCGCCGACGAACGCCTCGAGGTAGAAGCTGGGTGCACCGGTCAGCAACAGGATGTCCTCGACCAGGTAGATCAGGATCGCGCCCAGGACGATGCCGATAACCGAGCCGCGACCGCCGGTCAGAAACAGGCCGCCGATAACGCACGCGGCGATGGTGTCGAGTTCGAGGCCCATCGAGCTCTGAAACGGCGATATCGCGCTGACCCGCGTCGTCGAAATGATGGCGGCGATGGTCGCCCCAACCGGGGCCGCGATGAAGGCGATGATCTTGACCCGGCTGGCGTTGATGCCGATCGCAATCGCCGCATCTTTGTTGCCGCCCACCGCGAAGAAGTGATTGCCGACCCGGTGGCGGTGCACGATGAGGTACACGATGGTAATGAAGCCGAGGTACCACAGGATCTGCGCCGGCAGCTGCTGGGCGCCGATGTCGACGGTGCCGGCCAGGGCGTGGCGAATGCGCTCGTCGGGATAGAACTTCTGGAATATGCCTCCGGTGACCACGCGGTTCGCACCTCTCAAGACCAGCATCATGCCAAGCGTGGTGATGAAGGAGGGGATTCCGAACCGGGTCGTGATCAGCCCGTTCACCACACCGATCGCGGCGGCGACCGCGATGGCCACCAGCATCGCCAGGATGACGTGCGTCCCTGCGTTGTAGGCCATCGCCATCAGCACCGCGGCAAGGGTCGAGGAGGAGCCGATCGAGAGGTCGAACTCGCCCGCGATCATCAGCATGCCGACGCCCAGCGCCGAAATCCCGATGAAAGGAATGGCGCTCAGCGTGATCTTGGCGTTGGCGCGGGTGAGGAACCGAAAATCATCGGGGATAACCAGGCCCACGATCACGCAGACCACGAGCATCGTCGCCAGCAAGGCGGTGATGCCGCCGGCCGGGTGCCGCCGCACGAAGCGGACGACCGCCCCGAAGCCATCCAGGGTGCGTCCGCGGGGGAGGGCGTCGACCGCAGTCATGCCTAGCCCGGCCGCGCGAACCGGGTGTTCAAGATCACCGCGACAACGATGATCGCGCCGACGATCACGTCCAAATAGAAACCGGGCGCCCGGCTCAAGAATAGAATGTCCTCGACCAGGTAGATCAGGGAGGCGCCGAGAAAGATCCCGAGGATCGAACCGCGGCCGCCGAATAGGAATACCCCGCCGATCACGCACGCCGCGATGGCCCGAAGCTCGAACGGTTGACCGAGCACGGTGACGCTGTTGACCCGCGTGGTCGAGATAATGCCGGCGATCGCAGCCATCAAAGAGGCCAGCACGAAGGCGATCATCTTCACGCGATCGACGTTGATCCCAACCGCCAGGGCGGCGTCTCGGTTGCCGCCGACGGCGTAGAAGTGGTTGCCCAACCGGTGTCGGTGGAGCACCAGGTACGCGACCACGGCGAAGGCGACCAGCCACAGGAACTGGACCTGAATGATCCCCAGCGACGCGGTGAGGATCGAGGTGACCGGCTCACCGGGTTCGAACGACATCGAGGTATCCCCGCCCGAGGCGAAGAGCGTGATTCCGCGCAGCACCAGCATCATGCCGAGCGTCGCGATGAACGAGGGTATTCGAAGCTTGGTGGTGACCAGTCCGTTGACGATTCCGGTTACCAGCGCGATGGCCAGCGCCGCCAGTATCGCCCAGCCGATCGCCCATCCGTCGGCGAAGGCCAGCGCCATCACGAACGAGCTCAACAGAAAGAGGCTACCGACCGAAAGATCGAACTCGCCCGAGACCATCAGGATGCCGACCCCGAGCGCCATGATGCCCAAGAGCGGCATCGATCGGAGGACGGTGGCGATATTGTCCGGGTGCAGGAACCTAAAATTGCTGGGAAAGATCAGGCCGGCAATGATGCAGCCCAGCAGCAACAGCGAAAAGACGATGACGATGCCGCCGTTGGTTCGCGTGGCGCTGGCGAGGAAGCCGCGTTCGCGACGCGCGGCCTCGGTTCCGGCCGCGACCGCCTCGAAGTTCTGAGTTGTCACGCAGCGACCCTCAAAGTGGCGCGCGGCGGGTAGAAAAGGGATGGCGCGGCCGCCACCGGGACGGCCGCGCCATTTTGCTTACGCGCGCTGGGCGCTGCCAACGCGTGGTTCGCGGTTACCGGTACTTCCCGACGAGCGCTTTGACCTGCTCGGCGTTACCGGCGTCGATCACGCCAGTCAGGATCATGTCTGACGGCGTCAGCCCGTACAGCTTCTGCAGCGCAAGCTGGGTGACCGTGTAGTAGCCCTGCGAGTAGGGCATCTGATCGATGGTCGCCAGCGAACGGCCGCTGAGAATGTTGTCCAGGATCTGCGGCTGAACATCGAAGCCGCCGGTCGGAATGTCCAACCCCGCCTGCTCGACCGCATCGGGTGCCGCCGCGGTGGGCGCCCCGCCGCCGCCGATGACGGCGTCGGTTTCGGGATGGCCGATCAGATACTGCGAGATCTTGGTCAAGCTCTCTTCGATCATCTCGCCGGTGCCGAGAACCTCGGACGTCACGCCGGCCTCGTCGAGCGCCTTGCTGACGCCAGCGTAGCGCTGCTGGGCGTAGTTCAGACCCGGCAACTCGACCCCGAAGAGGACGTGATCGCCAGCCTTCAGACCGTACTCGGCAACCATCATGGTGCCGATCTTGTAGCCGTGGTCCGCCAAACGGCCGCCGACGTAAGCCTGGTAGCCGGCTTTGGCCGCGCCTGCCGGATCCTCGGTATTGATCGCGACGACACCGATACCCTTGGCGCGCGCCTTCTTGATGTTGTCGTCGAACGCGCCTTCGGCGCCGATAAGAATGCCGATGCCGTCGACGCTGTTGGTTATCGCGGTTTCGAGGATGGTGTTGTTCTTGGCAGGATCGGCATCGCCGAACTGGATGTCGAGGTTCACGTCATAGAGCCCAGCGGCGTCCCTGGCCCCTTGCATCAAGGGCTCCCAGAACAAGCCACCGGCGCCAAAGAACAAGATGAGTGTGACGTCGACATCATCGTTGTCGAGCGCGGCCGAACTCGGCTGTGCCGATAAGGCAACGACTAGTCCCGCGGCGAGTGCGGCGAGCAAATTCCGTACACGTGTCATTGAACTTCCTCCCTTGGATATTCTCTATGGCGCAGACCGTAGCACATCTTCGCCGCGGTGAACCAGAGCCGCCGAGTCAGTTGACGGCGGCTCCGGCGAGGCGCGCCAACTCGCTCTCCAGCTCGCCCTCCATGTCGCACCCGTACTCGGCCCGGCCCGCGGTGTAGCGATCGCCGCTTAGGTAGGGCGCGCCCTCGGACCCGGCTTCGACGACCAGCGGGAATCCTTGGGCCGAGGGGTCGGTCATGCCCCACAGCTCGGGATTCTGATAATCGCCGTTGAGGAAATGGTAGGCCAGCGCGATGCGCGGGTCGGCGCTGCGGTTGGGCCCGGTGCGGTGCGGGGTGCCCAGACAAAAGAAAAGCGCGCCACCTGCCTCAAGCTCGATCGCTTCGGCACGTTCCTCGGGCGGATGGCAGCGGTATTGATCGGCGCGCTCGGCGTCGTCGGTGTGTTCGAGCGCCGAGTCGAAGGCGCGCGGCACCACGTGGATGGTGCCGTTGGCGCGGCTCGCGTCGGTCAGCGGGATCCACATCGCGGTCCCCTTGGCCACGTCGCGGATGCGCCAATAGTGGTTGTCTTGATGCCAGTTCGTGCCCAGACCAACCCGCGCCGGCGCGACGATGATCTGGTCCTCGTGCTTGTACGCGGGGTCGCCCACGAGCTGCGAGGCGGCGGCCCGAACGTTGGGGTGGAAGGGGAGGGCGCGGAAGAAAGCGTGGTGATAGCCGAGCGGGCAGTTGAGCCACTGCTCGCCGCCGGCGGTCTCGTCGGCCACGTTGACAAGCTTGCCGGCGGCTTGCAGCTCGTCGAGGGCGGCGCGCATCGCCGCTACCTCATGCCCGGCGAAGAAGCCGGGGACGGCCAGGTACCCCTCGGTGCGGAAGCTCTCGATCTGGCGATCCGAGAGCGCCGCGGGCTCGCTCACGCCGCGAACTCGCGCAGCAGC
>CAYUNL010000035.1:14706-16174 GCA_964446055.1 uncultured Alphaproteobacteria bacterium
GCATACCCGGTCGGTTCTCGGACTCGACGATGCCATCGGTATCGACGATGCGCTGACCGTTGACCCAGACGCCGTGCACGCCGAGACCGTCGGTGTTTATGCGCCCCGCGCCACCCGGCAGATCGTGGACAACGTATTTGGGTCCGCGCGCCACGGTGTCGGGATCGAACAGGAAGAGATCGGCGTACTTGCCGGGCGCGATCTGTCCGCGCCCCTCGATGCCGTAGATCGCGGCCGGGACCGAGGTCAACTTGCGCACCGCCTCCTCGACCGTGAAAGCGCCACGCTCGCGCACCCAGTGGCCCAGCATGTGAAGCCCGAACCCGGCGTCGCACAGCATCTCAAGGTGGGCGCCGCCGTCCGACAGCGAGGGGTGTCCGGCCGGATCCAGCAGCAGACGCTCGACCTGATCATCCTCGTAGTTGAGCATCTCGGCGTAGAAGCGGGTGGCGAAGTCCTCGGCGATGCCGAAATCGAGGAACCAGTCCAGGGGATCGGCGCCCGCGGCGGCGGCCAGTTCGGCGATGTTGCGGCCCTCGAGGTGCTTGTTCTCGGGCTTCGCCGCCTCGAAGATCTCCAGCCGGTCCCATTGCCTGGTGAACAGCATCGCCCCGCCCGGCGTCACCAGCTCCTCGCGCACCGCCTGGCGAAAGTCGGGATCGCGGTAGAGCCCGGCCAGGGCACCGGGGTATTGATAGACCGCGAAGGCGGGTTGCCAGGCTTTTAGCGGCTCGAACGGGTAGGGCGAGGTCAGCGTGAAGATCATGGTGATCGGGCTGCACGCGACCTGCGCGTAGACCGGAAGGCCGCGCGCTTGGGCCGCGTTGACCGCCGCCATCTCCTCGAAGCAGGCCTCGGGCGTGGCCGGATTGTGGACGAAGCCGGTGAGCAACGTCGGGCGCCCGGTTTCGGCGGCCAGTGATTCGGCGAGGGCCACGTCTTTGGCGCCCTGCGAAGCGATGAAGATGCCCTTGCCGGCCTCGCCCAGGGTTGCCGCCAGCGCTCGAATCTCGCGCTCGTCGGCCAGCCGTGAGGGCATCGGCACCCCGCCGGCGCCGTTGTGCCCCTCGAACATCGAGGTCGACAGGCCGATCGCCCCGGCGTCCAGCGCCCCGCGCAGCACCGCTTTCATCTCGGCCACCTCGTCGTCGGTGGCGGCCCGCTTGGTCGAGTCGCCCCGCATCACCCAGGTGCGCAGCGCCGAATGGCCGCAGTAGCCGGCGACGTTGGGGACCATCCCGCCGCGCTCCAACATGTCGAAATACTCTTCGAAGGTCTCGAAGTCCCAGCGCGTGCCGGTGCGCAGCGCTTCGAGCGGCATGGCCTCGACGTTCTCCAGGTGGCGCATGGTGAGATCGCGGTCCTCGGGGTGGCAGGGCGCGATGGTGAAGCCGCAGTTGCCGATGATCACCGTGCTCACGCCCAGCAGGGGCGAGGGGATGGCACTGGGGTCCCAGGTCAGCTGGGC
>CAYUNL010000036.1:0-746 GCA_964446055.1 uncultured Alphaproteobacteria bacterium
TTTCGGGTTTGGTGATCCGTTCGGGGGACCCGTCGATTTCACCCCCCCGGTCATCGTTGAGGGCGGTATCTTCGCCACCGGGACCGATGGTGACGACACCCTTACTGGCACCGAGGCGACCGACCATCTATTCGGCGGTCATGGCGATGACACGCTGTTCGGCTTGGGCAGCTCCGACCTGTTGTTCGGCGATGACGGTAACGATACGCTCGATGGCGGCGCCGGCGATGACGCGCTCAATGGCGGCGCCGGCAACGACACGCTTGATGGCGGTGCCGGCGCCGATGTGTTGGAGGGAGGCCCTGGCGACGATACGGTGATCTTCGACCCCAATGACAGTTTTATTCAGGGCGGACCCGGCACCGACACACTGAAATTCACCAGCTCGAACCTCACCCTCGACCTCACCACCTTTGACTTCGCCCTCTTCGGCGTCGAGGTGATCGATCTGACCGGGACCGGCAGCAACAATCAGTTGCGGCTCAACGTGGGCAACGTCTTCTCAGCCACCGATTCTGGTGTCCTCCGAGTCATCGGCGATTCGACCGATGCGGTGACGACGTCGGATACCGGCTGGATCAACACCGGCACGGTGACCATCGGTGCCCGCACCTTCAACGAGTATCTAAACGGCCCTGGCGGTGGCACCCTGCAGGTTGCCGATGGCATGATCCAGTCCGGCATCAATACCACGGTGGCAGCAGGACCGCCGGCGGAACGCTGATCTGCGAGCCAGCCCCGCTGAT
>CAYUNL010000036.1:756-16127 GCA_964446055.1 uncultured Alphaproteobacteria bacterium
CCACGGTGGCAGGACCGCCGGCGGCGGCGGTTCCGGTGCTCTCGGGCCTGGTTGGCAGTGACGGCTTTCGCATCGACGGCGCCCTGTCGGACATCCAGGCGGGGTTGGCGGTCAGCGTCCTCGGCGACCTCAACGGCGATGGCTTTGCCGATCTGGCGGTCGGGGCGCCGTACGCGGATCAGAACGGGACCAATTCGGGGTCGGGCTTCATCATCTTCGGCTCCTCGTCCTTTTTTGACGCAACGTTCTCTGTGACCACGCTCGACGGCACCAACGGCTTCCGTGTTGACGGCGCTAACGCCCTGGACGAGGCCTTCGCCGCGGTCAGCGGGGCCGGCGATGTCAACGGCGACGGCCTGTCCGACGGGATCCTCGGCGCCCCCAAATATGGTGTGACCGTGCCTTCGTCATCTGAAGAGGGCGCCGCGTACGTCGGCTTCGGTAGCACCAGCCCGTCTAGCGCCTCGGGCGTTCTCAGTGTCGAGGAAGAGACCCGCATCGACGGCGAGGCGGCGGGCGATCGCCTCGGCGAGGCGGTGACCTCGGCCGGCGACGTCAACGGTGACGGTTTTGACGATCTCTTGGTGGGGGCGCCGTACGCGGATCAGAACGGGACCGATTCGGGGGCCAGCTACGTCGTCTTCGGCTCCAGCAGCTTTAACGCTACGGTCGCTGTGTCCACGCTCAACGGCACTAACGGCTTCCGGCTCGACGGCGTCACCGGCGGGGACCAGTTGGGCTCATCGGTAAGCAGCGCCGGTGACCTCGACGGCGACGGTATCGATGACTTCGCGATCGGTGCTCCTTTCGCCGCGCCAAACTCGGTCAACGGCGCCGGCTCAGCCTACGTGGTGTTCGGCTCGACCGCGGCATTTCCCGCCTCGCTTGATCTATCGGCGCTCAACGGCAGTAACGGCTTCCGCCTCGACGGCGACGGCGGCCACGCAGGAGATTCCTTGGCGGCGGCGGGTGATTTCAACGCCGACGGCTTCGACGACCTGCTCCTCGGCGCGCCGCGTGCTGACAACTCGGGCACCGATTCGGGCTCAGCCTACGTCGTCTTCGGTGGCAGCTCTTCGTTTGCCTCCACCATCAACCTCGCGAGCCTCAATGGCAGCAACGGTTTCCGCATTGACGGTGCCGCCGCGAATGACCTGTTGGGGACGGCGGTGAGCACCGCCGGCGACGTCAATGGTGACGGCTTCGATGATCTCCTCATCGGCGCCACGCAAGGCTTAGGGCCCACCGGCCCCGGCGTCGCCTACGTCATCTTCGGAGGTACCTTCGTGGCCGCGGGCGGGGAGGTACCTCCCGTGCTCAACGTCTCGATGCTGAACACGCCAAGCCAGGGTATCAAGCTCGAGGGCGTCACCATCGGTGATGAAACCGGGAGGTCGGTGTCAGGCGGTGATGACATCAATGGCGACGGCTTCGACGACCTGATCATCGGCGCACCGCTTGCCGACAACTCGGGCGCCAACGCGGGATCGAGCTACGTCGTTTTCGGCGGCAACTTCACCAACGCCGTGACCCAGTTCGGCTCCCCCGGCGCCGATACCTTGATCGGCGGGATCGCCAACGACGTCATGATCGGCCACCGCGGTAGCGATACGCTGTTCGGCAACGGTGGCGCCGATTCTCTGCGCGGCGGTGGCGGCGACGACTTCCTGACGATCGGCGACATCTCCTTCCGTCACGTCGACGGTGGGGCGGGCGAGGATACGCTGCGGCCGGGCTCCGCGCTTTCCACCCTCGACCTGACCACGATCTCGGACAACAAGATCGAGGACATCGAGATCATCGATCTCGGCGGATCGGGGCCGGACACGCTAACCCTGCAGCTCAGCGACCTCTTGAACCTCTCCGGGACCTCCAACACGCTTAAGGTATTAGGCGATGCCGATGACGCCGTGAGCACCGCCGGACAGGCGTTTATCTCGGGTGGCCAGGTGGTCGTCGGCGGCTTCACCTTCAACCAATTCACCTTGGGCCAAGGGGTATTGCTCGTCGATCTCAACGTCGATACCTCGGGCATCCCTTAAGCGTGTCACTCTCCGCCTAGCCGGACCGCTGGCCCGGCGTCACGATGACGCCTACCCCTTCTATCGATGACAAGATCGCCGTGGCACGAGCGGTGGCGAACGCGGCGCCTACGCGTGCCGGGGCGCACTTCGATCTGGCGCTCGCCCTTCACCAGGCGGGAGCGCTTGCCGAGGCGGCCGAAAGCTACGCCCGGACGGTGGAGCTCGATCCCGGCCACGACAAGGCGCTCGGCAACCTGAGTATCGCCCAGGCGGACCTGGGGATGGCCGCGGCTGCGCGCGACAGCCTAGAACGCGCGATCGCGGCCGCGCCCGACAACCCGATCGCGCTCAGCAACCTCGGTCACCTGTTGGACCGGCAGGGTGACCCGGCGGCGGCGATCTCCTATCTTGAGCGCGCCGTTAAGCTCGCTCCCAACCTCGACATCGGCTGGACGAACCTCGGCGACGCGCAGCGTTCTCTGGGGGCATGGGGTGAGGCCGTGGACGCCTACCGCCGTGCACTAGAGGCCAATCCGGGTTTTGCGCCGGCGCTCGCCAACCTCGTGTACGCGCTTCGGACATTGTGCCGCTGGCAAGAGATCGAAGGGCTGGAGTCTCGGCTTGTGCAGCTCTCAGACCAAGCAATCGAGCGCGGTGAGGAGAGCCCGATCGATCCTTTCATCGCCTGCTTTCTCGACCTTCCGCCTCAGACGTTCCGCCGCATCGCCGCGAGCCACGCGCGCCAAGCGATGAATCGTGCCGCCGGGTCGGGGCGTACCCGGCCCTTCGCCCACGCACCGCTGGGCGCGCCTATTCGCGTCGGATACCTGTCCGCCGCGTTCGGCGGCCACGCGACCGGGCTTCTGACACGGCGCCTGTTCCGCGGCCATGACCGCGAGCGATTCGCGGTGCTCGGCTACGGCTTGGGCGCGGACGACGGTGGCCCCATACGCGCCGAAATCGAGGCCGGGGTGGATCGATTCCGTGACCTCACGACGGCTTCGATCGCCACCGCCGCCGAAACCATCCACAGCGATGGCATCGACGTTCTCGTCGACCTCGACGGGTTCACCCGGGGGCACCGGAGCGCGATCCTGGCCCTGCGCCCGGCGCCCATCCAGGTCGCCTACCTCGGGTTTCCCGGCACCCTTGGGGCACCTTACATGGACTACATCATTGCCGATCGGGTGGTGGCGCCACCCGAGCACGCGGATGATTTCGCCGAGCGAATCGTGCGGCTGCCCGAGTGTTACCAGGTCAACAGCGATCGCGGCGTTTTGGCCGCGCCGCCACTGCGTGAGCGGTTGGGGCTGCCGGCGGACGGGTTCGTCTTCGCCTGCTTCAACGTCAGCCGCAAGGTCGACCCGCACACCTTCGGGGCGTGGCTCCGCATCCTGGCACGGGTGCCGGGCGCGGTGCTGTGGCTGCTGGCGGACGGCGACGAGGCGTTGGTAAATCTGCGCGCCGAGGCCGGCAAAAAGGGCGTCGCGCCGGAGCGCCTGATCCCCGCCCCACGGCTCGATCCGGCCGCCCATCTCGCGCGCTGCCAGTCGGCCGATCTCTTCCTCGACACGCTGATCTGCAACGCCCACACTACCGCCAGCGACGCGTTGTGGGCCGATCTGCCGGTGCTGACGTGCCCCGGTCGGAGCTTTGCTGCGCGGGTGGCCGCGAGCATCGTTGGGGCGGCGGGGCTTGGCGACCTGGTTTGCGAGTCGGTGGCCGCGTACGAGGAGCGCGCGGTGGCGCTGGCCGCCGACAAGAGCGCGATGATGGAACTGCGGGCGCGACTGGCTGCCGGCCGGGACACCTGTGCGCTGTTCGACACCGCGCGGTTCGTCCGTGGCCTCGAGGCGGCCTTTGCCGAGATGGTGCGGCGGCGCTCGCTTAGTGCGCCCGCGGAGGCCATCGACGTCGCCGATCTTGCCTGAGCGTAGCCGCCACTTCAGCGCCTGGCCGAAAATTGTTACCCTTCCCATTCGCAGGCCCGATCCCCCGGAGTGCGTCATTCCCTCCGATACGCCAACATCAGAGGCCGTGCCAACGCTGGAGATAACGGCCTCCGGACATTTCGCCGCGTGGCTTGACCAGACCGGTACCAGCCTCGCCTTCACCACCTATCGGGTGGGCAAACTGTTCTTGGTCGGGCTGCAGGACGAGGGACGCCTGTCGATTTTCGAACGAACGTTCGAGCGCTGCATGGGGCTGTGCGCAGCGGGCGGCACGATGTTCATGAGCTCGGCCCATCAACTGTGGCGATTCGAGGACGCGCTGGCGCCGGGCCAGCATCACGAGGGCTACGACAGAATCTACGTACCGCAGGTGGGCTACACGACGGGCGAGCTGGATATCCACGACATCGCGCTTGACGGCGAGGGCGAGGCAGTCTTCGTGGCGACCCTTTTCGGTTGCCTGGCGCGGCCCAGCGCGACCCATAGCTTCACGCCGCTCTGGAAGCCGCCCTTTACCTCGCGGCTGGTCGCCGAGGACCGCTGCCATCTCAACGGGCTGGCCATGGTCGACGGCCGGCCGCGGTACGCGACCGCGATCGGCACCAGCGACTTTGCCGAGGGTTGGCGCGAGCAACGCCTGGACGGGGGCTGCGTGATCGACGTCGTGAGCAACGCGATCGTGGCCTCGGGCCTGTCCATGCCCCATTCGCCGCGCTGGTATCGCGGGCGGCTGTGGCTTCACGAATCGGGCTCGGGACATTTTGGCGCGCTGGATCTTGCGAGCGGGCGGTTCGAACCGGTCGCCTTCTGTCCGGGCTATCTTCGGGGGCTCGCATTCGTTGACGATTTCGCCCTGGTCGGCGTTTCACTGCCGCGGCAGTCGAAATTACTCAGCGGGCTGGCGCTGGGCGAGAGCCTGGCGCGCAAGAATATCGAGCCGCGCTGCGGCGTCTACGTGCTCGACCTCACAACGGGCGATGTCGCGCACTGGCTCAGAATCGAGGGAATCGTTGGGGAGCTCTATGACGTCGCCGCCCTCGACGGGGTGCGCCGGCCGATGGCCATCGGATTCAAGGGCGACGATATCAAACGGGTCTTCACCGTCGGCGATGCAGGCACGGATGGGACGGCCGCGCCGGAGGGCGACGCGGTACCGCCCCCGCACCCGATTCTGGTTGAGTGAGCGCGGGTAGGTTCCGTTGTCGCGTGGCTTGTGTTAAGTAGTAGCGCGCTGAGCCGATGTAGTTGCGATGATCAAGCGATCGATGCTGCAGAACTTCTCCCCGGGAAGCCGGCGCGGGCAGCGGTCTCGCTGGTGGCTTGCGGCCGGCGCGGCGACCGCGCTCCACGCGGCCACGCCGGCCGGCGCGCAGACCCTCGCCGACGCCGTTCAGATCGCGATCGCCACGCATCCCACGGTCCTCGCCGCGCGCGCCGGATACCACGCCGCGGAGGAGGGCGTCGAACAACAGCGCGCCGGTCTCCGCCCGACCGTAGACGCGCGGGTGGCCACCGCGCGGGCGAGGTCCAACAACTCTTCGACGCGCGCACGCTCGACCCGCGGCGATGGCACCAACTCACAAGGCGTGCCGCTCTATCGCGCCGAGAGCAACATTACCCTCAGCCAGCTCATCTACGACGCCTCGGGAACCCGCAGCCGGGTGCGCGCCGCCACCGAGCGCACCGACGCCGCGGTCGAGCGGTACTTCGACGCCGGTGAGCAAATCGGCTTTCGCGCCGCCCAGACCTATCTTGACGTGCTGGCAAACCGCGAGATCGTTGTGCTCGCCGAAGCGAACGTACGCGAGCACCTATCGGTGGTCGATCGCGTGCGGCGTCGCGCCGAGGCCGGCGGCGGCAGCGAGGCCGATGTCAACCAGGCCGAGAGCAGACTCGCCCTTGCCGAGGCGACGCTGGACCAGTTCCAGGGCATTCTGCGGCGCTCGAACGCGGCCTACCTGGAGGTCATCGGCGCCGAGCCCGGCGAGCTGGTACGCCCGCTTTCCCTTACCGATCGGGTGCCGCCGAGCGAGGAGCACGCGATCGATGAGGCGGTGGCGAACAACCCGACGCTACGCGCGGCAAGCGCCAACTTGCGGGCGAGTGGCCAGGATCTTGCGGGCACGCGGAGCGCCTTCCGCCCGCGCTTGTCCTTCGAGCTCGTGGGCACCCGCAACGAGAACGTCGGCGGCGTCGAGGGCGCAAACACCGACGTGGCCGCCCAATTCGTGCTCACCTACAACTTCTATGGCGGCGGCGCCGATACCGCGCGCAAACGCGAGGCGGCGATCCGGATCATGGAGGCCAGGCATCGCGAGGCGGAGACCCGCCGCTTGGTGGAGCTGGCGACGCGGTCAAGCTTCTTTGGCCTGGAAACCGCCCGGGACCGGCTGCCCCAGGTTCAAGGGCGCGCCGCCTCCGCCGAAGAGGTGGTGAGCGCATACCTCCAGCAGTTCGCCTTGGGCCAGCGCACGCTCTTGGATCTGCTGGACGTTCAGGTCGAGCTTTTTCAGTCCCAGGTCGATCTCGTGAACGGTGAGTTCAACGTACTGGTCTCGGAGTATGACGTGCTCGCCCGTATCGGATTGCTGCTGAATTCGCTGGGCACCGCTGTGGGAATGGACCGCCCCGAGCTCGACAATGTCTACGACCCCTACGCCGAGGAGATGAACGACATCGAGCGCGAGCCGGCGATGGCCGACGAATAGCCGCGCCTCCGGAGGCAGGGTCATGAGTGAGCCCTACGACGCCATCGTCGTCGGTGCTGGCATTACTGGGGCGAGCACGGCGTACTATCTGAAGAACAAGGGTGCCGCGCGCGTGCTCCTGCTCGAAAAGGGGGCAGGCCCCGCTTGCTCGAACACCGGTCGCAGCGCCGGCATCGTCCGGACCTTCTACACCACCCCGCTGATGACGCGGATCGCCAAGGCCGCGGTTACCTTGTTCGAAGGGATGAAAGGGGAGCTCGGGCGGGACGGCGGATTCCATCAGACTGGGTTTACCCAGATCATTCCGCCCGAGTGGGTGGCGCAGACCGAGAAGATGATCGCGATGCACCAGGAGGCGGGCATCGGGACCACCATCATCGATCCCTCGGAATATGAGCAGCGGCTCCCGTGGCTCAATCCGGAGGGCGTCGGCGTCGTCGTCCTTGAAGGCGAGAGCGGCTACGCCGATCCGGTTCAAACGACCGAGGCTTTCGCCGAAGCCTTCACGCGGATCGGGGGCGAGGCGAGATTCAAGACCCCGTGCCGCGGCCTGCTCCGGGACGGCGATCGAGTGAACGGCGTCGTGCTCGAGGAGGGCGCGGTGTACGCCGGCGCCATCGTCAACGCCGCCGGCCCCTGGGCCAAGTTCCTGGCCGAGAGCATCGATCTCGAATTGCCGCTGCGCGCCCTGCGCGAGCAGGACACCATCCTCGAGGTGCGCCACCACGCGGACATGCCGAGGACGCCCGTTTCCAACGCCATCGAGCCGAGCTACATGCGCCCGATGGGCGAGGGTCGGTGGCTTCTCGGGCGCGGCTTTCCCAAGCCCTATTTTGACGTCGATCCATACAACTTCAAGGAAAGCGTGGACAACGAGTTCTCGGTCGAGGTCCTGGAGATGATGACGAAGCGAGTTCCGCCATTGCAGGGCGCGAAGATACTCGGAGGGTACGCGGCGCTCTACGACGTGACGCCTGATTGGGCGCCGTTCTTCGGACCGCGTTCGGGACTTGAGGGCTACTACGACGCCTGCGGGGGCAGTGGGCATGCGTTCAAGACCGGGCCGATCTTGGCCCGTGAGCTGGCCGAGTGGATTCTCGACGGTAGCGTCAGGGACGACTACCGGCAGCTCAGCTACGATCGCGTCGAGAACGACAACCTGTTCAAGACGACATTCGGCGGCAACCGCCAATAGAGCGGAAGCCGCAGCGGGAGGGGGATGGAGAGACGGAGGCCGGCAACGTCGCCGGCGATGGTCTGCGCGACGCCCTTGATCCGCGGCAGCGAACCCGCCGCTAGCGGCCTCCGCCGGCGCCCCGCCGGTGCCAGTCCTCGAGCCAGGCGATAACCGAATCGGCGGTGGTGACGTCGCAATAGCGCCGGCCTACGTCACGTAGATTGTTGCGGTGCGAGTCCTCTTCGCGGTCGCCGACGCAGTCCTCGGGCACGATGGTGCGGAACTTGTACTGGAAGCTGTCGATGATGCTGGCGCGGACGCAGGCGCTGGTGACGCAGCCGGTGACGATGACGGTGTCGGTGCGTTCCTTGATCAGGTAATTGACGACCGGGGTCTGGAAGAAGATCGAGGCCCCGGTCTTGCACACCGCGAGGTCGTAGTCGGGGTCGTAGATGCGCGAATCGAGCTCGGTAGCGGGATGACCATGGATCAGCAAATCGCGCATCTTGGTCGGTTTCCAGTACGGCATGTCGCGCTCGCTGTGGTACGCGGTGTAGCACGTCGCCACCGGTACGGCGAAGGCGCGCGCGACCTCCAGCAGGCGCGCGGTGTTCTCGACGGCGCGCTCGATCAGCGGCGCCCCGTCCATCAAGAAATCCGGATCGCGGGTGAATCCGTTTTGGAAATCCACCACCACGACCGCCGGCGCGTCGCCGAATCCGATCGGTTCGGGCTCGCCGCTCCATTCCCGTAGCGCGTCCTGTATCGCTGTATCCTCCGTCGGGGAATCCATCTTAACCGGATGGGCGGAATAGGGTATTCATCGTCCACCATGAGATTCGTGCAGGGCGGCCTCGTTATCGACGGCACCGGGGCGCCGGCCTATGAAGCCGATATCGTCATTGACGCGGGCAAGATCGCCGATGTCGGCCGCGAACTCTCCCTACCCGAGGGCGCCGAAGTCTTGGATGCGACCGGCCTCACGGTGGCGCCGGGCTTCATCGACATCCACAGCCACTCCGACTTCACGCTTCTGGTCGATCCGCGCGCGGTCAGCCAGATCACCCAGGGGGTCACGCTCGAGGTTGTCGGCAACTGCGGTTTCGGCTGCAGCCCGCTCGGCGACCGGCGCCTGGTGCGTGAGGCGATCTACGGCTTCCGCGAGGACATGGCGCTGGAGTGGAACGACATGGCGGGCTATCTCAAGCGGCTCGAGGCGGCGCGCCCGGCGGTCAACGTGGCGGCGCTGGTGCCCAACGGCCAGCTGCGCCTGGCCACCGTAGGCCTGGCGGCGCGGGTGGCGAGCGCGGACGAGCGGGCCGAGATGAAGCGGCTGTTGCGCCGCGACCTGGAGCAGGGAGGCTTTGGCTATTCGACCGGGCTCGAATACGCCACCGAAACCGGCGCCAGCGAGGACGAGGTTACCGACCTGTGCAGTGTTTGCGGTGCCCACGGGGGTCTTTACGCGACCCACACGCGCAACCGCGACGAGGCCGCGGTCGAGGCGGTCGACGAGGCCATCCGCACCGCCGCACGCGCCGGCGCCCGGTTGCAGGTCTCGCACATCACCCCGCGCGGCGGCCGCGCCGACACCGAGCGCACGATCGAGCACGTCGATGCCGCCCGGGCCAAGGGCCAGGACGTCGCCTTCGACATGCACACCCGGTTCTTCGGCACCACCTATCTCAAGGTCATCTTGCCGCCGTGGGCGATGGAGGGCGAGGTCGATGCCATCGCGCGCCGCCTTTCGGACCCGGACGAGCGGGAGAAGATGAGCTCGTACCGCAGCCTGATCTCGGCGCTGGGCGACTGGGATCGGGTGGTGCTGCTCGACAACCCGGCAGTGCCCGAGTACTCGCGCCGCAGCATCGGCGAGATCGCGCGCGAGCGCGGGCAAGAGCCGTTCGATGCGGCGTGCGCGATCCTGTTGACCGAGGTCGAGCAGATTCACCGGCCGATGGTCATCTTGCACAGCTACTCCGAGGAGCTGCTCGCGCTCACCTACCAGCACCCGATCTGCGGCGTTGGTTCTGACGCGACGGCGCTGGCGCCGGATGGGCCGCTCGCCGGATCGACGTTTCACGGCGCTTACACCTGGGCGTCATGGTTTTACCGCCGCATGGTGCGCGAAACCGGGACCTTCAGTCCCGAGGAAGGGATCGCCAAGATGACCGGCATGCCGGCGGCGCGGCTCGGCCTTGCCGACCGCGGCGTCATCCGGCGCGGCGCCTGCGCCGATCTCGCCATCTTCGATGCCGCGACCTTCGCCGAGACCGCCACCACCTTTGAGCCCAACCAGGTGGCCACCGGAATGGTGCACGTCCTGGTCAACGGTGTCGTCACCATGCGCGACGGCGCGCTCACCGAGGAACGCGCGGGCGCAGCGCTCCGCCGTCCCTCGTAGCGACCGGGAGCGGATCACCAGAATGGGATCTCCCCAGCCCGGAATACTCGCCCCGGTCCCGAGCCACGCACGCTATTTGGAATTCAGCGCAAGGCCCGGAACCGAGCTCGCACCTGCGCTGCGCGAGCTCGCCTCTCGCGCCATCGACCGCGATGTCGTCGTCGGTCTGGGCCCGAATGTCATCAGCGAACCCGGACACTCGATCGAAGGGCTGCGGCCGTTCCCGAGTCTGAACGGGCCAGGCTGCGAGGTGCCCTCGACACAGGCAGATCTCTGGTGCTGGGTGCGGGGCGCCGACCGTGGCGAGATCACGCACCTCGCGCGCGGGATCGATCGCGCAGTCCGCCCGGCTTTTCATCGCCAGCGGGTGGTCGACGGTTTCAAGTATGGTCGCGGCCGCGATCTGAGCGGATACGAGGACGGCACCGAGAACCCTCGAGACGACGCCGCGATCGCCGTCGCGATCGTCACCGGTTCGGGGTCGGCGCTCGAGGGATCGAGCTTTGTCGCCGTGCAGCAGTGGGTGCACGACCTTGATCGGTTCGAGGCAATGACCGAGAGCGAACGCGACGACATCATTGGCCGGCGCATCAGCGACAACGAGGAACTCGACGAGGCGCCCGCGACGGCGCACGTCAAGCGGACGGCACAAGAAAGCTTTGATCCGCAGGCCTTCGTGGTTCGCCGCTCGATGCCGTGGGCGGACGCCAGTGGCGAGGGCCTGATGTTCGTCGCGTTCGGCAAATCGCTGGACGCCTTCGAAGCCCAGATCGCGCGGATGACCGGGCAAGAGGACGGTGTCGTGGACGGGCTGTTCCGCTTTACCCGCCCGATCTCGGGAAGCTACTTCTGGTGCCCGCCGGTTGCGGACGGCGCTCTCAGTCTGCTGCCGTGATCCGCTGGCGCACCACCGGTCCGGGATCGACGTGGGACTCCCCGACGGTGATCGCCGCGGTCACGGCCTTGGCGGCCACCCCGGCGTCGGCATCGCTGCGCGCATGGACCACGGCGAGGGGCGCCTCGGGGCCGGTGGCCTCGTCGATGCCGAGCACCTGGGTCAGGCCCACCGCGTGATCGATGGCGTCCTCGGCGTGCCGCCGTCCACCGCCGAGCGCCATCACCGCCAAGCCCAGCGCCCGCGCATCGACCGCCACGACGACACCCGCGCGCGGCGGCGGGACCGGGCGTTGGACTGCGGCGCGGGGTAGATGCTTCTCCGGGCGCTCGACCAGGTCCGCCGGGCCGCCGAGCGCGCTCACCATGCGGGCGAAGCGCTCGGCCGCGGCGCCCGAGGCGAGCGTCGTCTCGATCATCGCCCGCGCCACGGCGGGTTCGGCCGCCAGATCGCTGGCGACTAGCAGCTCCACGGCGAGCGCCACCGTGACCTCGTGCAGCCGCGGATTGCGCGCCGCGCCGGTCAGGTGGTCGATGGCCTCGCGCACCTCGACGGCGTTGCCCGCGCTGCGCCCCAGGACCTGGTTCATGTCGGTGAGGAGCGCGGCGGTGGGTAACCCCGCCGCGACCGCGACCGTGACGATGCTCTCGGCGAGTTCGGCCGCCGTTTCGAACTCGGCGGCGAACGCGCCGCTGCCGAATTTCACGTCCATGACCAGCCGGTCCGACCCGGCGGCGAGCTTCTTCGAGAGTATGGAGGCCGTGATCAAGGGCACCGATTCGACGGTCGCGGTGACGTCGCGAATGGCGTAGAGGCGGCGGTCGGCGGGAGCGAGGTCGGCGGTTTGGCCGACGATCGCGTTCCCCGCCTCGGCGACCGCGCGGCGGAAGGTGGCGAGATCGGGGGCCGTCGCGTACCCCGCAATGCTGTCGAGTTTGTCGAGCGTGCCGCCGGTGTGGCCGAGCCCGCGGCCCGAGATCATCGGCACCACCGCGCCGCAGGCGGCGAGGAGCGGGGTGAGGATTAGGCTTACCTTGTCCCCGATGCCGCCGGTGGAGTGCTTGTCGAGCACCGGCCCCGGCGCGTCCGGCCATTCGAGCACGCTGCCCGAGGCGGTCATCGCGCGGGTCAGCGCGGCGCGCTCGCCCATCGACATGCCGCGGAAGAAGACGGCCATCGCGAACGCGGCGACCTGACCCTCGGAGATCGTGCCGTTGGTGAGGCCGCGTACGAAGAAGGCGATCTCGTCGTCATCGAGGACGCCGCCATCGCGTTTCTTGCGGATGATCTCCTGGGGAAAGAACGAGGTCACTCGCCGTACGGCACCCAGATGTTCTTGACTTCGGTGGCGGCGCGGAGGAATTCACCGCCCTCTCCCTGGGCGGTGTCAAACCAGTCGCGACCGCGACCGTGGTTCACCCAGGTACGCTTGAGGTTGCCGGCCGCGGCCCGCTCGACCGTCGCGCTGCCTTCGTCGGCGCCGAAGTACCACACGGCATCCAGCCCGTCATGCTCGGCCATCACCTGGGCCAGGACGTCGCGCTCCCCGGTGACGATGTTGATGGTGCCGCCCGGGACGTCGGAGGTATCGAGCACCTGGTAGAAATCGGTAGCCGAGAGCGGGTGGCGCTCGGAGGGCGCGACGACGACGCGGTTTCCCATCGCTACCGCCGGCGCCACCAGCGAGGCGAAGGCCAAGAGCGGCGCCTCGTCGGGGCAAGCGATGCCGATCACGCCAACGGGCTCGCGCATGGCCAGGATCACGTGCCCGGCGAGTGGGGTGTGGACCGCACCGTCGAACTTGTCGGCCCACGCGGCGTAGGTCATGAGCCGGCGCACGCTGGCCGCGACTTCTTTCGCGGCGGCGCGCTTCGAGGCGCCGGTCATGGCGCATAGGCGGTCGCGGAATTCGCTGGCGCGGGCCTCGAGGTTCTCGGCCACGAAGTAGAGCACTTGGGCCCGGGCATGGCCCCCGGTGCGGCCCCATGCCGCCGCGCCGATGGCCGACTCGACCGCATTGCGAATGTCCTTGCGGTTGCCTTCGCCGACCTCGGCAAGCACGGTGCCGTCGGGCCCGAGCACCGGGCGGCTGTAGCCTGAATCCGGCCGCGCCTGACGGCCGCCGAGGTATTGCTTGGCGGTACGGTCGAGCGCCCCCGCGGGTCCGGGGGCAGCGGGTTTCGCCGATGGCGCGGCGGGGCGGGCGATGGCCGGTAGCCTCGCCTCCCATGCTGGGCGCAGGTACTCGGCCATACCCTCGCGCCCGCCCTCACGCCCGAAACCGGATTCGCGGACGCCGCCGAAGCCGCTCGCGGCGTCGAAGAGATTGGTGCTGTTGACCCAGACCACGCCGCAGGCGAGCTCGGGTGCGACATCCAAGGCCAGGTTGACGTTCTCGGTCCAGACGCTGGCGGCCAACCCGTAGCGGGTGTCGTTGGCAAGCGCAACGGCCTCGGCCGGGGTGCGAAAGCTCATGGACACCAGTACCGGGCCGAAGATCTCGACCCGCGCG
Source organism: uncultured Alphaproteobacteria bacterium (assembly GCA_964446055.1). GTDB lineage: Bacteria > Pseudomonadota > Alphaproteobacteria > VGEJ01 > VGEJ01 > CAYUNL01. Next base: position 14,429 of record CAYUNL010000036.1, read on the forward strand.
ATGGTCGCCGCGGGCGCCACGTCGGTAAAGAGCGTCGGCGGATAGAAGTAGCCTTCGGCAGGGCAGGCCCAGCTCGGCTGCCAGTATGTCCCACCCTCGTCGATGCCCTGCTGCACCAGACCCTGAATGCGCTCGAGCTGCACCGGCGCGACGATGGCGCCGATGTCGATCGACTTGTCCAGTGGGTCACCGATGCGAAGTCGTTCCATCCGCGCGCGCAGCTTGTCGTGAACGGTCGCGGCGACGCTCTCGTGAACCAACAGACGCGAGCCGGCGCAGCAGACCTGGCCCTGGTTGAACCAAATGGCGTCGACGACGCCCTCGACGGCGCTGTCGAGATCGGCATCGTCAAAGACGATGAACGGCGATTTGCCGCCGAGCTCCAGCGTCAGGCGTTTGCCGCTGCCGGCGGTGGCCTCGCGGATCGCGCGGCCGACCTCGGTCGAGCCGGTGAAGGCGATCTTGTCGATGTCGGGGTGCCGGACAATCAGCTCGCCGGCGGCGCCGTCGCCGGTGACGATGTTGACGACACCGGGCGGCACCTGCGCTTCCTGGCATAGCTCGGCGAAGCGTAGTGCGGTGAGCGAGGTGTACTCGGCCGGCTTCAGCACCACGGTGTTGCCGCTGGCGAGTGCCGGCGCGATCTTCCAGGCCAGCATCAGCAACGGGAAGTTCCAGGGCACGATCTGGCCGACGACGCCAAGCGGCTCGAAGCCGGCAAACTCGGTCTCGTGTAGCTGCGCCCAGCCGGCGTGGTGATAGAAGTGGCGCGCTACCAGCGGCACGTCGATGTCGCGGGTCTCGCGGATCGGTTTGCCGTTGTCCAGCGTCTCGAGTACCGCCAAAAGGCGCGAGTGCTTCTGTACCAAGCGCGCGAGCGCGTATAGCACGCGGGCGCGGCCGTGACCGCCGAGGCCGGCCCAGTCCGGCTGCGCGGCGCGCGCCGCGCTCACCGCCGCATCTACCTCGTCGGCCCCGGCCTGAGCGATGCCGGCGAGCGGCTTGGCGGTGGCCGGATTGACAGAATCGAAGCGATCGCCGCTCCCGGGCTCGACCCAGCCGCCGCCGATGAAGTGGCCGAAGGCGGCGCCCTGGGAGGCGATCCAAGCCTCGGCGGCGGCCGCGCTTTCGGGCGCCGGGCCATAGTCCATCGATGCGAAAATGTCGGCCACGGTCATGGGCGTCCGATTACCCCTTGGGGTGGCGGAAATCGGCGGAATAGCGGCCGGTTGCGCGGTGCTCGAGCTGCCGCTCGATGTCGGTGAGAAGGCTTGAGGCACCGATGCGGAAGAGCGCTGGATCGAGCCACCGCCGGCCCAGCTCCTCCTTCATCGCGATCAGGTAGCCAAGCGCCGTCTTGGCGGTGCCGATGCCGCCGGCGGGCTTGAAGCCGACTTGGTGGCCGGTGCGTTCGTGGTAGGTGCGGATGGCACGGGTCATGACCAGGGCAACCGGCAGGCTTGCGTTGGTCGGCTCCTTGCCGGTCGAGGTCTTGATGAAATCGGCGCCCGCCATCATGCACACCAGGCTCGCCCGGGCGACATTGCGCAGCGTTCCAAGATCGCCGGCGCCGATGATGGTCTTGAGCGTGGCCTCGGCGGCCGCCTCACGGAAGGCGCGGACCTCGTCGTAGAGGGCCGTGAACTCGCCGGCAAGCACGTGGCCGCGGTTGACGACGATATCGATCTCGCGCGCGCCG
>CAYUNL010000037.1:0-421 GCA_964446055.1 uncultured Alphaproteobacteria bacterium
CTCAGGCGCGACTCGACCTCGTCCAGCGCCGCCGCGTCGGGGTAACTCGGCTGCTGGCTGATCGGCTGCTCGCGCCAGCCCTCGAGTGTCCAATCTCCACTCATGGGGAATGAGCGTATACGCCGGATGCTCCCCGATTGCCAGCCCCGCCACGGTATGGGGCGGCGGGGCGCAATTCGTTCAGCCCCACCCAACCAACCATGATAGGATTGCAAAGTGCGGCCGACCGCACCGGTAATCACGAAACGGCGCGCGGCAGGGGACGTCGCGGGACAGCTGAAGGAGGCAGGACGATGCCGCTCGACAAGAAATCCAGTGGCTCCAAAGGCAATGGACGCGCGTTCAACGTCGTCGGCACGCGGCCGGTGCGGCCCGACGGTTTCGACAAGGTCACCGGACGGGCCCGCTTCGGCGCCGATAT
>CAYUNL010000037.1:431-15769 GCA_964446055.1 uncultured Alphaproteobacteria bacterium
GCACGCATCCGTTCGATCGATGCCTCGAAGGCGGCGGCCCTGCCCGGCGTCAAGGCGATCGTAACGCGCGATGATTTCCCGGACCGCGACGACGATCTTGGTGACGTGCGCTACAACGTGATGGCGCGCGAGAAGGCGCTCTACGACGGCCACGCGGTCGCCGCCGTCGCCGCCGTCAGCGCCTCGGTCGCCCGGCGCGCGCTGCGCTTGATCGAGGTCGACTACGAGGTGCTGCCGCACGTCACCGACGTCGAGGCGGCGATACTTCCCGATGCCCCGATCCTGCACGAGAAGCTCAATCCGCTGGATCCGATGTTCGACACCGAGGTCGACCCGGAAGCCAAAAAGCCGTCCAACATCGCACAGCGCTACTTCTTCGATATCGGCGACGTCGAGAAAGGCTTCGCCGAGGCCGATGAGGTCATCGAGCGGCATTTTCGGACCGGGGCTTCGCACCAGGGTTACATCGAGCCCCACGCCTGTCTCGCCAGCGTCGGCAACGACGGCCAGGGCGAGCTGTGGTGCTGCACCCAGGGCCACTTCGGGGTCCGCGATATGTGCGCCAAGCTGGTGGGCATGGACGTCTCGAAGCTGCGCGTCACCGCCTCGGAGATCGGCGGCGGCTTCGGCGGCAAGACCACCGTCTTCATCGAGCCCGTGGCGCTCGCGCTCTCGCGCAAGGCAGGCCTGCCGGTGAAGCTGGTGATGTCGCGCGACGAGGTCTTTCGCGCCTCGGGTCCAACGGCGAGCTCCAGCATGCGGTTCAAGATCGGTGTCACCAAGGCGGGCCGGATCACCGCCGGCGAGGCCGACATCAAGTTCCAGGGCGGCGCCTTCGCCGGCAGCCTCGTCGAGTTGGCGGTGATGTGTGCCTTCGCCTGCTATGACATCGACAACGTCAAGGCAGCCGGCTACGACGTCGTCGTCAACCGGCCCAAGCTTGCCGCCTATCGCGCACCTTCGGCGCCGATCGCCGCCTACGGCGTCGAGACCATCATCGACGAGCTGGCTCAAAAGATCGGCATGGACCCGATCGAGCTGCGCTTGAAGAACGCCGCCAAGGAGGGCGCCAAGGCCGCCTACGGACCCAAGTTCGGTCCCATCGGCTTGGTCGATACCCTCAAGGCGGTGAAGGCGCATCCGCACTACAGCGCCGCGCTCGGCCCCAACCAGGGGCGTGGCGTGGCGACCGGATTCTGGTTCAATTTCGGCGGCCAGACCGCGGTCTCGCTCAACATCAACGTCGACGGCACCGTGGCGCTTGCCGTCGGTACGCCGGACATCGGCGGCTCGCGCGCCTCGATGTGCCTGATGGCGGCCGAGGAGCTTGGCATCGAGTACGATTCGGTGCGGACGGTCGTCGTCGATACCAGCGCGCTCGGCTACAACGACCGATCGGAAGGCAGCCGGGTCACCTTCTCGACCGGCATGGCCACCATCAAGGCGGCGCAGAACGCCAAGGAAGAGCTCTGCGCCCGCGCCGCCAAGATGTGGGGAATCCCGGCCGAGGCGGTGGAGTGGGCGGAAGGCTACGCACGCCCCGCGGGGGCCAACGCCGGCGCCTTCGAGCCGCTATCGCTGAAGGAGATTGCGGCGGCCTCGGGCAGCACCGGCGGCCCGATCGCCGGGCACGAAGAGTGCAACGCCGAGAACGCCGGACAGAGCTTCTCGAGCCATCTCGTCGACGTCGAGGTCGACCCCGAGACCGGGCGCGTGACGGTGCTCCGCTACACCGTGGCCCAGGACGCCGGCAAGGCGATCCATCCGAGCTACGTCGAAGGCCAATACCAGGGCGGCGCTGCCCAGGGAATCGGCTGGGCGCTCAACGAGGAGTACATCTACGGCGAGGACGGCAAGCTGCAAAACCCGGGCTTCCTCGACTATCGGGTCCCGGTGGCCTCGGACCTGCCGATGATCGACACGGTGATCGTCGAGGTGCCGAACCCCGGACACCCCTATGGGGTGCGCGGGGTCGGCGAGACCTCGATCGTGCCGCCGCTGGCCGCCGTCGCCAACGCGATCGCCGGCGCCGCCGGGGTCCGCGTGACCGAGGTACCGATGTCGCCGCCCCGCGTGCTCAAGGCGCTGGAGGAAGCGCGCGCGACCAAGGGCTGAGCGATGGTCCAGGTCGCGTTCGGCGGGCCGTTGAAGGGGGCGGCGGGCGCCCAGTCCGAGTTCGAGGTCGAGGCCGCCAACATCCGCGAGCTGCTGACCAGACTGGGCGAGGAGCACCCACACCTCAAGCCAATACTGGACCGCGGCGTTGCGGTTGCGATCGACGGCGAAATTTACCGCGATGCCTGGTTCCAGCCGATCCCCCCCGAGGCCGAGGTCTTCATCCTGCCGCCCATCGCCGGGGGCTAGCCCGCCGCGCCGGTCGGCGCCGGTCGCGCGGCTACTCCGCGGCCTCGGCCACCGGCTCGACGAACTTCTGGCGCATGGTCACGAACTCTTCGGCGGCGGAGGGGTGAATGCCGACGGTCGCGTCGAAGTCAGCCTTGGTGGCACCCATCTTCACCGCGATCGCCAAGCCCTGGATGATCTCGGCTGCGTCAGGGCCAACCATGTGGGCACCGACCACGCGCTGGCTCGCAACATCTACGATCAGCTTCATCATGGTCATCTCGTCGCGCTTTGAGAGCGTGTGCCGGAGCGGACGGAAGGTCGATTTGTAGATGTCAACATCGGTCAAGCGCTCGCGTGCCTCAGCCTCGGTGAGGCCGACGGATCCAACGTTGGGCAGGCTAAACACCGCCGAGGCGACGTTGTCGTGGTCGATCTTTCGCGGCCGACCGCCGTAGACGGTTTCGGCGAAGGCCAAGCCCTCGTTGAGTGCCACCGGAGTCAGGTTCTTGCGGTCGGTGACGTCGCCCACGGCGTAGATGTTCGACACCGAGGATTGCGAGAACTCATCGACGACGACGGCGCCGCGCGGATTCAGCGCTACCCCGGCGGCGGACAGGCCGATGCCCGCGGTAATCGGCGCCCGGCCGGTCGCGCACATCACGACGTCGGCGCTCATCTGGGTGCCGTCGCTAAGCGTGATTTCGATGCCCTCGGCGGTGGGTTCGAAATGGCGCGCCTGGTGATCGACGCGGATGTCGACGCCCTTCTTTCGCATTTCCTGGGCCAGTACCGAGCGCACGTCGTCGTCGAAACCGCGCAGGATCTGGGCACCGCGGTAGAGCTGGACGACGGCCGAGCCAAGCCCGTTGAAGATCGAGGCGAACTCACAGGCGATGTAGCCGCCGCCAATGATGACGATCCGGCCGGGCAAGGATTCGAGATGGAAAGCCTCGTTGGAAGTGATCGTATGCTCGACTCCAGGCACCTCGGGCTTTACCGGGGCGGCGCCGGTGGCGATCAGCACGGTCTCGGCGCTCACGGTCCTTCCCTCCATCGCGACGGTGTGCGCGTCCTCGAGCGCGCCGCGCACCTCGAATAGATTGACGCCGGCATCGCGCAAGAGGTCGATGTAGACCCGGTTGAGGCGGTCGATCTCGGTGTCCTTGTTGGCAATCAGCGTCGACCAATCGAAGCGGGCCGGCCCCGCCGTCCAGCCGAAGGCGGCGGCATCCTCGAAGTCCTCGCCATAGTGCGCGCCATAGACCAGGAGCTTCTTGGGAATGCAGCCGCGGATGACGCAGGTGCCGCCGACCCGATACTCCTCGCAGATGCCGACGCGGGCGCCATGCGAAGCGGCGACGCGGGCGGCACGCACCCCGCCCGAGCCAGCGCCAATGATGAAGAGGTCGTAATCGTAGGTCGCCATTGCCGGTCTCCACGCCCTCTGGGGGCTAATCGAGGGCCATCGCGAGCCGCGCCACCGGGCGGTCGTTGATCGGCCAGTGCAGGATTGCCGCCACCAGCCCGAGCACCACCGCCGTCCACCAAACCGGCGCGTACGAGCCGGTGGCATCGAAGAGCAGACCGCCGAGCCAGATGCCGAGGAAAGAGCCCAGCTGATGGCTTAAGAAGACGATGCCGAACAATGTCCCCATGTGGCGGGCGCCGAAGATTTGTGCCACCAGTCCGCTGGTCAGCGGCACCGTACCGAGCCACAGCAGGCCCATCACCGAGGCGAAGACCAGCACCGAAACCGTGCCCAGCGGCATCGTAAGGAATACGACGATGGCCACGGCGCGGGCTAGGTAGAGGAGGCTCAGGAGGTATTTCTTGCTGAAGCGGTCGCCCAGAATGCCGCAGCCGAGCGAGCCGACGACGTTGAAGAGGCCGATCAGAGAAAGCGCCCAGGCGGCGACCGACGTGGCAATTCCCGAATCGGCGAGCGAGGCCGGCAGGTGTACGGCAATAAACGTCACCTGAAACCCGCAGACGAAGAAGCCAAGAGTGAGGTAGCGGAATCCGCTGTGCCGGGCGGCCTCGGCCAGCGCTTCACGAAGGTTTTGGTTCGAGCTGCCCGGCGCCGCCGGCTGGCGGCCCCTGAGCGCCAGCGCAAGCGGCGCCATCATCACGGCACAGACGGCAAGCAACAAGAATGCGGTGGACCAACCGTAGCCGGCGAGGAACGCCTGCCCGGTCGGCACCATCGCGAACTGGCCGAACGAGCCGATCGCGGTGACGATGCCGAAGGCGAGGCCACGCCGCTCGGGCGCCACCAGCCGCCCCACCGCCGACAACACGACGGCGAAGCTGGTGGCTGCAAGCGCCAGGCCGATGAGGACGCCGGCGCCCAGGTGGAAGTGCCACGGCGCCGCGGTTTGCGACATCAGCGCCAGGCCGGCGATATAGACGGCGGCGCCCATTACGAGTACCCGCCCCGAACCGTAGCGGTCCGCCACCATGCCGGCGAAGGGTTGGGCCAGTCCCCACATCAGGTTCTGCAACGCGAGCGAGAACGCGAACAGCTCGCGGCCCCACCCGAGATCGCTGGTGATCGGCTGCAGAAAAAGCCCGAAGGACTGTCGGGTGCCGACCGCCAGCCAAACGATCACGCCACCACATACGATGGCGGCGATGAGCCTCCGTTGCGGAACTTCCACTCGTCCGTTCAATTTGCCCTCCGGCGCGCAAGCTACACCACTCGCGGCCGCCAGCGCGAACACCGGGCAAGATGTGGCGGGGGAAGCGCGCTGGTCTATAATCGTGAGGCCGGGACAACCGACGGGAGGAGGACCATCATGGGCAAGCGACCCACGAATCCGGGACGGATGCTCGACCGCGCCCTCGGTCTGGTCGCCGAGCGCGGCTGGTCGGGCACATCGCTCGCCGGAATGGCCGCCGCGGCGGGGGTGCCGCTCGACACCTTTCACCGCCACTACCCCTCGAAGGCAGCGGTTTTGCGGGCGCTCAGCAAGCGGGTCGATAGCGCCATGCTGGCGGGGATCGAGCCGGCCACGGGCGAACCCGCGCGCGACCGCTTGTTCGACGCCCTCATGCGCCGCTTCGACGCCCTGAACCCGCACAAAGCCGCGGTGTGGGCGATCGTCCGCGACGTCGGCTGCGACCCGCTGGCACTCGCCTGCCGGGCGGGGCCGCTGTGCCGAGTGCTTTCGCTGACCCTCGAGGCGTCGGACCTCGACGCCGGCGGGCTGCGCGGCCTGGCCCGGATCGAGGGATTGGCGTGGATTTACCTGGCGACCATGCGGACCTGGCTTCGCGACGACACCGAGGACATGGCCAAGACCATGGCCGCGCTCGATCGCCGGCTGCGCACTGCGGATCGCGTGATGGCCACGCTTTGTCGCGCGTTTCCCCGCGGCTCCCGCGCCGAGCCCGAGGCCGCCTGAGCGAGGACTAGGCCGCCGTCGCGGTGCGCTCCAACACGCGGCCGGGCCGCTCACCGGTCGCGGCGTCGTCCACCCACACGGGGTGGCCGTTCACCATGACCATCTCGATGCCCGCCGCCGTGACGCTCGGATTCTCGTAGCTTGCGCGGTCGATGACGGTGGCGGGGTCGAACACCACGAGGTCGGCGTGGGCGCCGACCTCGATCACGCCGCGGTCGGCGAGCCCGAAGGTGGCCGCCGACAGCCCGGTCATCTTGTGGACCGCCTGTTCGAGCGGGAAGACGCCGAGATCGCGCGCGTAGTGGCCCAGAACCCGGGGAAAGGTCCCCCATAGCCGCGGGTGCGGGTGGGCATCGTGCGGCAGGCCGTCGGAGCCGATCATCGAATGCGGATAGGCGAGGATGCGGCGGACGTCTTCCTCGTCCATCAGGAAATAGATGGCGCCCCCCGGGACCAGCGCCTCGGCCACCGCGCGCCGACTGCAGTCCATTTCGGCGGCGAGGTCGGCGAGATCGCGGCCCGCGGCCTCGGGCTTGGGTGCCGACCAGGTAATGAGGACGCGCGCGCTTTCCTCGACGAGATCGGGGACCAGTACCGTCGAGCCTGCGGTGTAGGGGTAGACATCAAGGCCGACGCGCTGTCGGCCGCGGGCCGCCTCGATCCGCGCCAGGGTGTCCGTGCTGCGCCCGAAGTTCGCGGCGCCGGCGCACTTGTGGTGCGAGACGACCACTGGCAGGCCGGCGCGTTTACCGATCTCGAAGGCCTCGTCGAGCGCCGTTTCGACCGCGTCGGCTTCGCTCCGCATGTGGGTCACGTAGAGCCCGTCGAAGCCGGCCGAGACCTCGGCTAGGGCCACGACCTCGTCGGTCGGGGCGGCGGCGTTGGTTGCGTAGACGAGCCCGGTGCTGAAGCCGATCGCGCCCGCCGCCATACCCTCGGCCAGGGCCTCGCGCATGCCCGAGATCTCCTCGGCGCTGGCGGCGCGGCCGAGGTCGTCCATGGCGCCCAGACGCAGCGTCGAGTGACCGACCAGCATGGTGACGTTGAGCGCCGGCGGTGCCGCCTCGAGCTGGGCGCGATAGGCGCCGACGGTCGGAAACCGGTACCAATCCGGGCCGCCGAGGATGTCCATGGGCGGCGGCGGCGGGACGCCGAGATCGAGCGGCGAGAGGCTGATTCCGCAGTTGCCGATCACCACCGTCGTCACTCCCTGGCTCACCTTCATCGCCATTTCGGGTGAAGACAGGAGGGCACGGTCGTCATGGGTGTGGACATCGATGAAACCGGGCGCGACCACGCGCCCGGCGGCATCGATCTCGCGCTCGGCCTGCGTCGCCGACAGCTCACCCAGGGCCGCGATGCGCCCATCGGCAACCGCCACGTCGGCGCGCACGCGCGGTCCACCGGCGCCGTCGATCACGGTGCCGTTGCGGACGATGGTTTCGGCGCGCAAGCGTGGGTTCTCGGTCATGGCAGGCGCAACTTAGCAAACACCGGCCTTGAACATCGAGCGATAGGGCGGATATTGGTGCGCGGCGATGACCAAACGGATCGGCATCGACGTCGGCGGCACCAACACCGACGCCGTCCTCATGGACGGGATCGAGGTTGTGGCGTGGCACAAGACGCCAACGACGCCGGACGTGGGCGGCGGCATCGTCGTGGCGCTGGCCAGCGTCATGGCGGAGGGTGGCGTCGGACCCGGCGACGTCGGCTCGGTGATGATCGGTACGACGCACTTCACCAACGCCGTCGTCGAGCGCAGACGCCTTCTGCCGGTGGCCGCGGTTCGTCTCGGACTGCCGGCGACCAAGGCGCTGCCACCGATGATCGACTGGCCCGAGGACCTGCGCGCGACGCTGGGCGGCCACCACTATTTGATTCGCGGCGGCCACGAATTCGACGGCCGTGAGATCGCGCCATTGGACGAGAAGGGGCTGCGCGAGGCGGCCCGCGACATTCGCAAGAAGGGCTTGCAGGTGGCGGCGGTGACCTCGGTGTTCTCGCCGGTCACCGCCGAGATGGAGGAGCGCGCGGCTGAGATCTTGAGCGACGAGGTGGACGGCATCGGCCTTTCGCTGTCCAACGAGATCGGCCGGGTTGGGCTGCTCGAGCGCGAGAACGCGACCATCATGAACGCCTGCCTCACCGAGCTCGCCGCCGCGGTCGTCGAGTCCTTCCGCGCGGCACTCGGCCATCTCGGCATCACCGCGCCGTTCTACGTCAGTCAAAACGACGGCACGCTGATGACGGCCGATACGGTCGAGAAATACCCGGTCTTGACCTTCGCTTCGGGCCCCACCAACTCGATGCGCGGGGCGGCCTTCCTGGCCGAGACCAAGGAGGCGATGGTGGTCGATATCGGGGGCACCACCTCGGACGTCGGCATGCTGTTGCACGGCTTCCCGCGCGAGGCCGCGGTAGCGGTCGATATCGGCGGCGTGCGCACCAACTTCCGCATGCCCGACGTGCTCGCCTTGGGGCTCGGCGGCGGCAGTATCGTGCGCGAGGATGGCGCGCGCATCGGCCCCGATTCGGTGGGCTACGAACTCACCGAGAGGGCGATGGTCTTCGGTGGCGAGGTGCTGACCGCGACCGATATCGTGGTCGCCGCGGGCGCCGCCGACATCGGCGAGCGCAGGCGCGTGAACGGCGTGCCCGCCGCGGTGGTGCGGGCCGGCCTCGACACCATGCATAAGATGGTGGACGGGGCGGTGGACCGCATGAAAACCAGCGTCGAGCCGTTGCCGGTGATCATGGTCGGCGGCGGCGCGGTATTGATCACCCGCGGGCTCGGCACCGCCACCGAGATCGTGCGGCCGCGGCACGCCGGCGTCGCCAACGCCATCGGCACCGCCATCGCCCAGGTCGGCGGCGAGGTAGACCGGGTGTTCTCGCTTGAAGGCATGAGCCGCGAGGAGGCGCTGGACGAGGCCAAGTCCCAGGCCGTCGAAAAGGCGGTCGCAGCCGGCGCAGCCGCCGAGTCCGTGCAGATCGTCGATATCGAAGAGGTGCCGCTCGCCTACCTGCCTTCGAGCGCCACCCGCATTCGGGTCAAGGCGGTTGGCGATCTGGTTGCCGAGTGATGCGGCGCAAACTCGGTGAGTGCGGCGAGGGAGACTTGGCGGCATGAGCAACCAGCCGTTCGATGCCGGCCGGGCGATGCTGCGCGGGGCCGACATGTTCGAGCGCTTCGCGATAGCCGGGAGCGGTGTGCCGCTCGGCGAGGCCCGGCTCTCGCCGAGGACCGAGCTATTGGTATTGGCGCGCGGCGCCGAGCGGCGGGCGCTGTTGCTGCGCGAGATGGCCTACCATCACCTCGCCCAGGGCGAGCTCGGCGGCGAGCCCGCCATGGTCTCGTTCTGCGTCATCTGCAACACCGGCGTCGGGATGACACCGGTGGTCGACGGCGCCGTGCACCACTTCAGCGCCGGCGGGCTCTACGACGGACTGGTGCTGCTGATCGACGACGAGACCGGGACCTATTGGACCACATCACCGGCGCCGCGGTTCACGGGCCGCTCGAAGGCGCCCGGCTCGAGACCTGGGGGATCGAGTTGCAGACGGTGGCAGCCGCGGCAGCGGCGGACCCAGGGCTGTGGCTGTGGCGCTCGCACCGCCACCCGGTACTCGCCTGGGTGATGGACAAGGGGCGCGGCATCTGGACTGCGCTGGGCCGGCCGCCGCCGCTTTTTCCGGCGACGATGGCGGCGGTCGATACTCGGCTTGGACAGATGACGTTGGGCCTCGGCGTTCTCGCCGGCGAGGCCCGCTTCTATCCTCTGGGAGCGGTCGGCGAGGGGGTGAGCGACGACTGGCACGGGCGGCGCTTGCGGGTCGAGCTGGGCCCAGGCCATCACGTTCCCCACGCGGTCTGGGAGGATGACGGCAGCCGGCCGCTGCAGCTGTTCTCCCGCTGGTACGGCTTCGTTCTCACCTATCCCAATTGCGCGCTGCCGCTCGCGGCCGACAAACCGAGTTGACCTAGATCAACGACGGCGCAGCCGGGCTCCGGCGATTCTTGACTCTGGCGTATTCCGCTCTTATTGCGGGCCCCCCGGCCCCCATGACAGGGAGTTCGGTCATGAGCTGGACGCACAGAGAACGAATCCTTGCGGCGCTCAACCTCGAGGAGGCCGACCGCGTGCCGATCGATTTTGGCAGCAGCCCGGCCACCTCGATAACGCTCCCCGCCTATGAGCGCCTCAAGGAGTACCTCGGGCTCGAGCACGAGACGGTGGTCATGTCGAAGACCAGTCGCCTGGCGCTTCCCGACGACGCGATCCTCGAGCGCTTCGGGGTCGACACCGGATACCTAAGCTGTGGCCTCGATGGCATCGACATCGATCAGCACACCGTGCTCGACGATTGGGGCGTGACCTGGCAGCAGGCGCCGGACGGTCAGTTCATGCCGGTGAACGGCCCCTTCTGCGACAAAGAGCCCGACATCAAGGATCTCGAGAGCTGGGAGTGGCCGGACCCTGACGATCCCGCGCGCTACATCGGCGTCAAGGAGCGGGCCCAGGCGTTGCGCGACGATGGCTACGCCGTCGTCCTTACGACCACCACCGGGTTCGCATCCCAGGGGCAGTGGATCCGTGGCTTCGGCGACTGGCTGCGGGACCTCTACAAGCACCGCGAGTACGCCGTCCGGATGATGGACATCTCCGCCGACCTGTGGCTCGCCATGGTCCGGAACGCGATTCAAGCCGCCGAGGGCATGGTCGACGTGGTCTTCATGGGCGACGATCTGTCCTCACAGGAGAACCCGCTGTTCAGTCCCGATATCTACCGCGAGCTGATCAAACCGCGTCAGCAGGCCCAGATCGAGGCCCTGAAGTCGGAGTTCGACACCAAGATCATGTACCACAGCTGTGGCGCCATTCACCCCTTCATCGGCGATATCATCGACATCGGCGCCGATTGCCTCAATCCGGTCCAGGTCAACGCCAGGGACATGAATCCCGAGGCCCTGAAGCGGGAGTTCGGTGACCGCATCGCCTTCTGGGGCGGCGTCGACACCCAGAAAGTGCTGCCGTTCGGCACCGCGGACGAGGTGCGTACCGAGGCACAGCGGATGATCGATGTTCTCGGCCGGGGAGGCGGCTACGTGTTCAACAGCGTGCACTGCATCGAGCCCGAGGTGCCACCGGAGAACGTGGTCGCCATGTTCGAAGCCAGCACCGCGCACAGCTACGCGAAGTCGGGCTAGTCGGTGTCCTGGCCGTCGCCGACCGAGCGGGAGTCGCTGTCGGCTGCGGACTTGGCGTCGGCCGAGTAGTTGAAGTCGTTGTCGCTGGCGTCGGTCGCGTCGGTATAGCCGTCGCCCTTGGAATCGGCGTAGGTGTTGACGTCGCCGTCGGCCGCCCATTTGTAGTCGGAGACGGTGGTGACGTCGCTGTCGCTGGGATCGCTGGCGGCGGCATGGCGGGCGCTGAGCGCCAGCGCGACCGAGCCCAGCGCCGCGCGCCCGAGCGAGGCCAACGCCGAGCGCCGCCCCACGGCGCGCGAGGTGACGATATCCTCGTCGCGCAGCCCCAGGCCCCGCCCCGCCTTGCGAACTCGCTCTCGATCCTTCGTCATCCGAGACAGCATAGCACGCAACACCCGGCCCAGGGCGCTAATCACGCACGCATGATCAAACCCTCGCGCAACAGGCGTCGCGCGAGCACGAGCTTGGCCTCGTCGTCGAGACCGCCTGGGAGGTCGCCGACGGCGTACCCTGGCGTGGCGAGCGCGAAGCGAACCGCGTCGCCCGCGTGGTGCGGGAGATCGATGGTCCTGCCATAGCACTCCAGGCGGACGCGCTCGCCCTCGACGCTCTGGCGGTAGACCAGGTGGCGGCGGGGGCTGAGCGCACTGGCGAGCGTCAATTGGTCGAGCCCGACCACCTGCTCGAGTTGCCCGCGGAGAAGGGGAGCGCGGGTGGCAAGGAAGGTCGCGACGAAGTGGTCGAACGCATCGTCGAAGTCGGCCTGGGCGCGGAAGGTGTCGAGCAGGCGCCCGAAGGTCGCTTTCGCCGCGTCGCGGTCAAACGTGGCTTGCGCGAAACCGACCGGCAGCGCGGCCCGGAACGCGGCATCCTCGAGGCCCAGTTTCGCCAGCGCCTCGAGCAGCAGCTCGACCCAAGTGTAGGACAGCATGCCGACGGTGATGTGCAGCGAAACCTCGTCGCTGGAACAGGCATCGTGCATGACGCCACGGGGTATGTAGATGGTATTGCCGGGGACCACCTCGAGCTCGTCGGTAACCGTACCGGACTCGTGCTCGGCCGAATCGTAGTTCTGCCCCTTCAGCGGCAGCACAATCGGCGCCTCGAAGATGCGCCAGCGCTTGGCCCCAGCGATCTGCAGGACGAATACGTCGTGGGTGTCGAAGTGGGTCTTGAACCCCTTGGCGTTAGGCGGCGTAAGGTAGACGTTGGTCTGAAACGGCACGCTGAGCTCTTGCTCCAAGGCGCGGCAAAGCTCGGCGAGCGGGCTCAGCCGCCGGTGGAGTTGACCGAGGATAACAGTGCTCCCGGCCGCGAAATTCTCGTAGAGCCGCGCCACATCGATCGCCCCGCCCTCGACCGTATAGTCCTCGCGCGCCACCTCTTCGTCAGCATTGACCATGTAGATGTCGGGATAGCGGAGGTTGAGCGTCGTCGTGACCCGGTCGATCTCGTCGAGCGAGAGGAGGGACGCGAAATAGTCCGGCTGGTGGCGGCTGACGAGAAGCGGCTGCCGCTCCCAGTGGGTGGCGAAGAATACCGCTCGAGCGGTCGGCGCGACGATGCGTTCAAGATCGAAGTCGGCTTGCATCGCTAGCCTCGCTCGTTCCACGAGCGGGGCCCTCCGTGGGTTTGAAGGGTGTCGCTCGCCAAAGGATTGCGGAAGATGATAGCCCGCCAGAGCGGCGCGGTCAGGCCTCCAGAAAAGCGCGAATACGCGCTTTCACGTTCCCAAAGAACCAGCACGCTCCAGCCCATATCGCTCAACTCGGCCGTTGTCCGGCGCCGCGACGCCGTAGCAGACGAGCCATCCACCACACCAGCAGCCCGATCACCAGGACGATCAGCGCAACGCCAGCCAGCCCCAGTTTCGTGATCAGCGGGAATCCCATCCGCACGTCAAAGTTCATGGGTTGGTGGGTGAAGCGTGAGGCGTCTACCTCGCCGGTGGCGAAGAAAGTGGTCAGCAGATGCCGCGTCGCCTGGGGTTGGAATCCCCAGACGTCGTCGCTGTGACCGAACTCCGACAAGATAACCTGCTCACCATCGCTCAGCGCCGGCAGCAGCTCCTCTGTGGCGAATCGGGCCGGTGTCGAGTAGTCGATGTTTCCGCCAATCAGGAGGGTACGCGTTGCCGACGGTTGCACCTGACGCAACTCCGGCGGGACCGGCGTCACCGGCCACCCGCCGCTGGCCCGTATTGCGCCGCTTACCAGCAGCGACAACGGCGAGCCCAGGATCGAATTCGGCGGCATCATTTCACCAGCCCGATCGCGCGCCTCGGCGTAATCGTCGAAGCCCTTGGAGGCCCAGTCCCCCCCAGGCGAGGCTCGAAGGAAGGACGAAGTCGTGCATCACAGACATCAACGCCAGGCCGCCGTAGTCGCCCCGGTCGGCGGCGAGATAGGCATCGAACACCGCGGCGGCAGTGCCGCGGTGAAACAGCAGGAAGTGTGTGATGAACTTCACCTTGCCGGGATCGATCGGTACGAACAGCCAGCGCTCCGGCATATCACGCAACACCCTACGCATCGCTTGTGCCAGATCATCGGTGCGGGCGCCGCACGCCGCGTCCCGAGCGCACAGCCCGGCGTCGTACCGGATCTGGCTGTCAACGACTTCCGGCTCCCACACGAAGTGCCCAGGCGGGTTGACCGAAATCATCGCCGAACGATGCACGCTATCGGGGTACATCCAGGCGTACATCATAGCCAGACGCGTACCGTAGCTTACGCTGAGCAGGTTTACTCGCTCATAGCCGAGCGCCGCGCGAGCGATCTCGGCGTCGCGGACCACGTCCGGGGGCGAGTAACCGCCGAGGTCGATGCCCTCCGCCTGCAAACGCTGGGCACACCGCCGCATCGCGTCGCCGAAGGCGGCCGCCGAGGCATGATTCAGAAGATCGCGCCCCACACCCTTAATAGCGTCCGCCATCTCCGGGCAGTCCATCACCACCGAGCCGTCCATCCCGCGATAGCCGACCATGACGATGTCGTGACGCTCAATCAGGCCCGGCAGCGTCTTAAACCCCATATTGGATCCGCCCGGACCGCCTGCGAGCCAGAAGATCGGTTCAGCGGGCTCGCTGCCCGTAGCCCGTACCCGGATGAGGGGCAGGGCAATGAAGCCCGACGCCGGGTCGCTCCGGTTCTCGGCTACCGCAAGCGTGCCGCAGTCCGCGGCGTACTCGGTGTCTCCCGCCTTGTAGGTGCAGTCGGTCAGGCCAATCAGATCACCGGCGGCGGCACCCTCGGGAAGGGCGGCGAGCGGCACCTGGTCTCCGCATGCGCTCAGTGTGACGGCGAGCCCCACCACTGCAGCACACAGAACGCTGATGTTCTTGGCACGTGGGGGCACGCGTTTCCTCCTGCGTTTGGCTTCGACACGTGGCCGAAAGGCAGCCCCCGTCGCCCGACAACCGATCGCGCGAATCTCGGCTCGCGCAGCGATTCCCCGAACCTCCGACAGGGATCGGCGTTGCCCGCAAAGTCCACGACAACGCTAGGAGACGCCATTCGAACCTCTCCTGGGTTTCACGAATGCCCACCCTCGTGCGGACCGGGGTTGGCAGCGCCTGCACTCGCGTCCACATCCCTTGCCCGCCGACGATGCATTCCGCGCCCCACTCTCGTTCACCCGGTGCGCCCCGCGCGTTGATCCACATCAAAGGCGTTGTCCCAAGCTCATCGGGCGGGCGGGCCTTGCTCGGGGGCGGGGATTAGACCAATAATCGGCGCACTCGCGGGTGAGCGAGAACGAGGGGAGGCCGGGCATGAGCAAGAAGAAGGACGGCGCTGGAAGCGCGAGCGAGGCGCAGATCGCGGTCCACTGGAAAGAGGAGGGCTACGTCCATCCCTCGCCCGCGTTTATCGGCCAGGCCAACATGGTCGATCCCGCGATCTACGAGCGCTTCGGGCTCGATCGCTTCCCCGAGTGCTTCAAGGAATACGCCGAGCTTCTGACCTGGGAGCAGTACTGGCACACCACGCTCGACACCTCGGACCCGCCGTGCTGGAAGTGGTTCGTCGGCGGCACGCTGAACGCGTCCTTCAACTGCGTCGATCGCCATCTCGGCGAATACAAGAACAAGGCGGCAATCGTTTTTGTGCCCGAGCCCGAGGACGAGGCGACCCAGGCGATCACCTATCGTGAGCTCTACGTGCGGGTCAACGAGCTCGCCGCCTACCTGCGCGACTTCGCGGGACTGAAGAAGGGCGACCGGGTGACGCTGCACATGCCGATGGTGCCCGAGCTTCCCGTCACCATGCTCGCCTGCGCCCGGCTCGGGGTCATCCACTCCGAGGTCTTCGGCGGCTTCTCGGGCCGCGCCTGCGGCGACCGCATCGCCGATTCAGGCTCGCGGGTACTGATCACCG
>CAYUNL010000038.1:0-12705 GCA_964446055.1 uncultured Alphaproteobacteria bacterium
TCAGCAGTCCGATGCCGATGACGAAACCCTCCCTCAAGTCATCCTTGAGCTCGACCTCGTCGGCGAACACAACCTCGCCCGTGGGCTCGAGAATGCTGACGTTGCCCTCGGCCCGGACCAGGCCGGTGCGGGCGTCGTACCGCACGCGGTCGGCCCGAAGTACGC
Organism: uncultured Alphaproteobacteria bacterium; assembly: GCA_964446055.1. Taxonomy (GTDB): domain Bacteria; phylum Pseudomonadota; class Alphaproteobacteria; order VGEJ01; family VGEJ01; genus CAYUNL01. The sequence goes on from CAYUNL010000038.1 coordinate 166, forward strand.
GCTCTTCTTGGGCAACCTCGACCCGACCCTCGGCGACCACGACCTCGGAGTCGCGATCGTAGGTGAGGCTATCGGCGCTGAATACTAACGGCGCCTGGGGCTCCTGTGCGTCCGCCCGCCATGCGAGCGCCAGCACGAAACTCAGGCCCAGGACCGCAGCAGTCCATCGCACCCCGCCGTGCCGGTGAGTGCCGCGACGCCGAGGGGACCGGGCGCGATCCACCGCGCCCCGACTCAGCCGTCCTCGAGGTGGAACAACATCGCCAAGCCAAGAAGCGCGGTCACGCCGGCCGGCGTCCACGCGGCGAGGACCACCGGTATCGCCCCCGATAGCCCGAGCGCGTAGATCACGTCGGAAAGGAAATAGAGCGCAAAGCCCGCCAATACTCCGCCGGCGATCAAGAGCGAGGTCCGCCCGCGCCGCGTCACCCGCAGCGCGAACGTGGCCGCGATCAAGACCATCGCGCACAACAGCACCGGGCCCGCGGCCACCGAGTTCCAGTGCAATCGGTGCCGAACCGCCGAGAATCCCGCCGCTTGAAGCATCTCGATGAAACGCGGCAGGGCCCAGAACGACATCGTCTCGGGCGCTGCGAAACTCTCTTGGATCTGGCTTGCGGTAAGCGTGGTTTCGATGCGCGCCGTCTCCTTGAACTCGGCCTCGCGGTCCGGCCCGGTAAGAAGGGCGTCGGAAAGCTCCCAGTAGCCCTCGCCAAGCCGCGCCGTGCGGGCATCGATACGGCCCGCGAATCGATCGCCGTCTTCGAATATGAAGACGATCACGTCCTCGAGCTCCATGCCCTCTTGGGACACCCCGGCGGCATGGATCACCGATTGCCCGCCCGAATCCGCTTGCCTCAGCCACAGGCCCGAGGGCGACAGCGCCAATAGGCTAGGCCGCCCGCGCAGGAACTTGGTCTCCAACTGCTCGTAGCGCGCAACCATTACCGAGGACAGCGGGTTGAAGACGGCCGCCGAGAAGGTGCCGATCGCCAGCGCGATCACCAGCGCCGGCATCAGGAATTGCCACACCGAAACCCCGGCCGCGCGGGCCACGACCAGCTCGTGACTTCCGGTCAGCCGGGCGAACGCGTACATCCCTCCGAACAGCGCCGCGAACGGCAGGATCTTCTGGGTCGTTAGCGGCAGCTTGAGGAACGCCATTTGGACCAATAGGACGAGCGTCGTATCGTCCTTCCCAGAAGCGCGGCGCATCAGTTCCACCATCTCGAACAGCAAAACCACGCACAAGAGCACGAACAAAACCACGCCGATGCTGACCAGAAAACGTCGGCCCAAATAGATCGACAACGTGGTCGAAAGCCTCATCGCCCTTCGTGCTCGGTGGCCATTGCACTCACCCTCGCCACGGCACGCCGCCGCCGCGTCGCGCCCAGTACATAGATACTGACCGCGATCGCTGCGCCGACGTTCACGTACATCAGCGGGATGAAGGCCCGGACCTCGGCCGCCATCGAGGTGAACACCAGGCCGAGCGCTTGGACCACCAGGGCCGTCACCGCGCCTGCGCTGATGCGACGCCACTGGCCACGGCGGTCGAACTCACCCGAGAGTATCGCGGCCAGGGCGATCAGCGTGAAGGCGAGGGCGTGGAGAGGCAAAACCAGCCGGCGGTGCGCCTCGGGCGCGAAATCGCGCCCGTAAAGTTCGAGCGCCTCGTCGGTATCTTGAGGGAACCAAAGCTCGTGGAGATAGCGTTCCCCGGCCTTGAGCCAGCGATCCTCTGGCGCGATCGCAAAGCGCCCGAGGTCCAACGCATAGGTGTCGAAATAAAGCATCGAGAGCTCGCCGCGGTCGGCCTCGACCTCGTGGCGGTTGCCGCCCATGAGCACGAAACGAGGACCCTCCTCGGTCTGCACCAGCGCCCCGCGTTCGGCCATCATCGTCACCGGCCGCTCAGGCGCGCGGTTGTCGTGAACCAGAATCCCCAACAGCTCACCGCCCGCCTTGCGCTCACGCACGTAGACCGTAAGACCGTCGATCAGGGTGTTGAAAACGCCCTCGCGCAGCAGCACCGATCCATAGTCGTGGCGGATCGTGAACTGGAACCCCTTGAAGGTGCGATAGCCCGCCGGCATCAGATAGAGCGTGATCGTGTAAAGGATCACGGTCACGATCCCGGCCATCAGCAGCGCTGGGGCGGTCAGGGCCCGCGGGCTCAGCCCGGCCGAGCGCATCACCACCAGCTCGCGGTCCGCGTTTAGTCGGTGATAGGTGAACAGAATCGCACAAAAGAGCGCGATCGGCAGGATGTAGGCGAGCGCGGTCGGCAAGAGCAAGAGCGTCAGCGAGATGAAGCCCCACACGCTCAGCCCGGTGTTGACGATCATATCGACGAAACGAAGGCTCTGGGTCAGCCACACCACGCCGGTCAGCGTCGCCGTGATGATGAGCATCGGCGCCGCAAGCTGACGCAAGATATAGCGCGTAATACCGCTCACGGTCCCATTATAGCGGGCGCGCTCGGGCGGGAACAGCGCCCCTATCCGCTTCGAGCGCGATGTCGATGCGGCCGAGCGTACGGACGACGTCGAGCGCGAGTTTGACGTCGCCGCTGTCGGGCTGACCGCGCCCGATCGCCGTGGCGAAGCGCGTGAGTACGGCGGCCAGCGGCGCCTCGGGCGCGAACGCGATCGCGGTCCCGTCGAGAAGTGCCTTCTCGCCCGCCAAGTCGTCGTACACGATCGCGCCCGATTCGCCGCGCGCCTCAAGCCGCCGGCACTTGCGATCGCCGGCGTTGCCGATACGGATCCTCGCGTGCGGCCCACGGTCCCATTCCAGGTCGGCCTCCACCAGCTCGGCGGCGCCCTCGCGAACGATGCGTCGGGCGCCCACGCGGGTCGGCTCGGTGCCAAGCAAGTCGATGCAAAGCGCCAGGGGGTGGGGGCCAAAATCCCAGCGACCCGGCGTGTCGGGACGAAGTGGGCCGCGGTTGAACCAGGCGCAATCGATCTCCTGGATGCGGCCGATCTCGCCGACCCGTCGGCGCAATGCCCGCCACGCCGGGTTGTAGAGATCGGTGTGGTCGACGTGCGCGATGGACCCGGCGGCCCGCACGGCGAGCGCCTCGGCCTCGGCCAGGTCCAGCGTCAGCGGCTTCTCGATCAGCACCGCGAAGTCCCGCTCGAGTGCGGCCAGCGCAATCTCGGCGTGGCTGGCCGGAGGCGTGGCGACGATCACCCCGTCAAGGCCACTGGCGGCAAACATGTCGGCCCATGCCCCGTGCAGTACACACTCGGGGCCGATCAGCGCGCGGCTCTTAGGATTGCCGCTGGCGACGGCGGCAAGGCGGATACTCGGGAGCCCGGCGAGGGTGGCAATGAAGTTGCGTCCCCAGGGGCCCGCCCCGACCAAACCCAGCCGTACCGGTTCCTCGCTCAAGCGCCGTCGCTGGCGGGCTCGCCCGAATACGCGCGCTCGGTCCATTCGAGGAAGCGGCGCAACCCTTCGTCCAGTTCGACCACGGGTTCGTAGCCGAGCTGAAGCTGGGCCTTGCGGATGTCGGGGCAGCGGCGTCTCGGCTCGTCGGCGGGATAGGTGTCGGGATAGTCCACCGTCTCGGACCTCATCTCGCGGCCGAGCACACCGCCGAGGCGCCCGACCAGGCCGTTCACGCTGATCTCGGGGTGCGGGTTACCGATGTTGTACGCCTCGCCTGGGACCCCGCGCGCGATCACGCGCAGGAACCCGTTCATCGCGTCGCTGACGTAACAGTAGGTGCGGGTCTGCTCGCCGCCGCCATAGATCCGGACCGCCCGCCCGCCCTTTATGCTGCTCGCGAAGTTGGGCAGCACGCGGTAGTCGCGCTCCGGCATTCCCGGACCATAGACGTTGAACGGGCGGATGGTATTGGTGTGGACGCCGCGGTGACCGTGGTAGATGTAGCAAAGCGTCTCGCCAAGCCGCTTGCTCTCGTCATAACACGCGCGCGGTCCCATACAGGCGACATTGCCGCGGTAGCTCTCGGGCGTCGGCAGATGCGCCGGGTCGGGATCGCCATAGATTTCGCTCGAGCTGAAGAAGGTGAAGCGGGCGCCGTGTTCGGCGGCGAACTCCAACAGGTTTGCGTTGCCGCCTATGGCCGCGCCCAGGGTCTCCAGGGGATAGGCCCGGTAGTAGTACGGGCTCGCGATTCCGGCGGCGTTGACCACGAAATCGGGAGCCACATCGATGTCGAGCGGCCTGGCCACGTCGTGTTCCAGGAATCGATAGTGCTCCGAGGACGGCGGGGCAGGGCCCTCCTCGTGGGTCGTGATCAGGTTGTCGAGCACGATCAGTTTGCAGGGCCGGCTCAGGTGCTCGCGGTTCAGGCGGTCGAACACGGCGGTGAAGTAGCGGCCCAGAAAGCCGCGCCCGCCGCCCAACACCAGGGTCTTTCCCGCGAAGTCCTCGGCGATGTCGTCGACCGCGGCCGCGATTGCCGCGATGTCGCTGTCGTGATGCGGCGCTAGCACACCTGGACCTCGGGAAGCGGCACGATGAAACGGCCGCCGGAATCGCGAAAGGCCTGGTGCTTGGCCATGATCGGCTCGGCGAAGTTCCAGGCCAGGATCAGCAGGACATCGGGCTTGTGCTCGGCGATGGCCCGCGCCGATACGATCGGGACGTGCAGGCCGGGCGAGTACAGACCCTGTTTCCACGGGCTGTCATCGACGATGAACTCGAGATCCTCGCGCCCCAGGCCAAAGTGGTACATCAAGGTCGTCGCCTTGGCCGGCGCGCCGAAGCCGGCGACGCGGCGGCCCTCACGCCTCAGGCCGTCCAAGGTCTCGGTGAGCTCGGCGCCCAAACGGCCGATGTCCTCGCCCAGGCGGCGGAAGGTCTCGGCGCGGTCGAGCCCGATGCGCCGCTCCTCGGCGATCAGCTCGGCGACGCCCGGGCGTACCGCGCGCCCTGCCTCCTCTGGCGCCGCGAAGATGCGCAGGCTGCCGCCATGAGCCGGCGTGCGCCGGGCATCGAACAGACGCATGCCGTGGGCTCCGAAGAACCCGATCAGCGGTGCCAGCGAATGGTAATCCAGGTGCTCGTGGTAGATGGTGTCGAACAACGTCTTCTCGACCACGTCGCCAAGATAGGAGAACTCGGCGACGAATATGCCGTCCGGCGCCAGCAACGCGCCGATGCCCTCGAGCGTGCCGCCGAGGTCGTCGATATGGGCGAAGACGTTGTTGGCGGTCACGCACTTGGCCGGCCCGCGCTCGTCCCGAATCGATCTCGCCAGGGCGCGATCGAAGAAATCGGTGCGCGTCTCGATTCCCTTGGCGTTGGCTCGCTCGGCGATCGCCTTGGCCGGCTCGATCCCCAGACCGCGCGCGCCGGCGGCCTGGAAGGCACTCAACAGCGTGCCGTCGTTGGAGCCGATATCCACCACCAAATCCCCGCTCGCCACCGAGAACTCAGCGACCACGTCGGCGGCATAGGCTTCGAAGTGGGCGACGAACGAGGGTGAGGTACCGGTCACGTAGACGTAGTCCTCGAACAGGACCGCGGGATCGACAACGTCGAGGAGCTGGACGTGGGCGCACGCGCCACACAGTCCGACGTCCAGGGGAAACCGGAGCTGCTCGTCATCCCGTCGGTCGGCGGGCACGAAGGCGTTTGCCGGCGGCGTCGGCGCCAGAGACAACACCGTCTCCAATGCCCCCTCGCCGCACAGGCGACAGGTTTCGCGATGTCGGCACGCCGCCGTCAAGGCGCGACGACCTCGATGCGTTCGACGTCGGCCTCATAGATCTCTTGGGCGCGCGAATTGCGCCCAAGCGTGAGGAAGGTGGTGTCCTCCAGGAACACCATCGCATGATCGACCAGCGGCGGCGTAAAGAAGAGCTGACCCTTCTCGACAATCAGCGTATCGGGCGCCGCGTCCGAGCCGTGCGCCCGGTGGTGGTACTTGATTCGACCTTCCAGGACGTAGCAATAGTGCCAGTCGGTCCGGTGGTAGTGGTTGGCGCGGACCGTTCCCTTCTTCGAGGTGATCAATACCGCGCTTTGAATCGTGCGATCGACCAGCGGCTGGATGTCTCCGCGCAAATCGGCGAACGGTGCCGACATGTCGACGATGACGTCGTGGGGCAGCGCTTTATCCCGATCGTGCATGAATTGGCTCCTCGGTCCGCTTCAGCGGCGCAAACGGCTGCCGACGATCATCGCCAGCACCGCCCAAAAATGGCGCGCGCGAATCTTCTTCCCCTCGCCGTAGGTTCGGCCGTTGTAGCTCACCGGGACCTCGAAGAACGAACTGCCTTGGCTGACCACTCGGCACAGGATCTCGGCGTGCTGCTCCCAGCCGGTCGAACGCAGCGCGGCCGGATCCACCAGATCGCGCCGATACATCAAATAGCAACTGTACACGTCTGTGAAGGTCGTGTTGTAGAGGACGTTGAACAGCAGCGTCAGGAGCTGATTGGCCCTCTTGTGCCAGAAATAATGGACCCGCGTAAAGCTCGGCGCCAGCAGGCGGCTGCCAATGACGACGTCGGCATCGAAGCGAAGCACCGGCATCAACAACTTGGCGTAATCGCCGGGATCGTATTCGAGATCGGCATCCTGAAACAGGACGTACTCGCCGGTCGCGCGCGCCAGCCCGGCCTTCACCGCGGCGCCCTTGCCTTGATTCGATGGCAGCCGGATCAGCGCGCTGTAAAGCGAGTCGTTTGCCTCCAACAGCGTGCCGGTGGCATCGGTCGAGCCGTCGTCGATGACCACGATCTCGGTTTCGACACCGTCGATTCGCTGGTCATTGACGCTTTCCAGCACCTCAAGGATCGTCGCCTCTTCGTTATGGGCGGGAATGATGACGCTGAGTTTTGGCATCGTGCCGGGATGGGGCGGCGAGGGCGGGGATCAGCCGATGGGGCCGGGGTATAGCACGCGCCAGGCACACCGTCATGAAGCTGCGTGCCGGTTCAGGCGGGCGAGAGCCGTTTGGCCACGGCGAACAGCGACAGCCCGATGCCGGCGCGGGCGAGTAGGTCGATCCTGCGCAATAGCGGGACCATCGCGTCGAAGGCGCGAATCTGCTCGGCCGGCGGCCCGGCGCGCCCCAGAAGCCTGCCGTTTATCCACCACCCCACCGTTCCGACGGCGTTGAAGTGCCAGACCTCGATGTCGCTGAATCCGGCCTCCCTGACCGCACGGTCGAGGCCGCGGCGCGTGTAGCGGCGGTGATGGCCGACGGCGCGATCGGCGGCGCCGTAGAGCGCTGGCATGGCCGGTACTTTCACCACCAGCTTGCCGCCGGAGACCAGCGCATCGTGCAGCCGGCCCAGGATTGTCAGATCGTCTTCGATGTGTTCGAGTACATCCAGCATGACGACGGTATCGAAGCGTTCGCGCCACTCGGCGGCGGCGATATCGCTTTCTTCTACGTGGACCTCGTCCAACTTCGATGTGGCCTCGCGCGCGGCGGCGACGCGGTCAGCGTCGATATCGATCGCGTGGACGACGCGGCCGGGCGCGGCCAGCATCGTGGTGAAGGCGCCCGTGCCGCAGCCCACCTCCAGCACCTGCCGACCCAGGTGCGCCTCGATTTGAGAGAAGATCCAGCGATTGTAGGCGCCCGCGGGCTGCAGCCGGTCGAGCCACTGGTCCTGGATCCCGCCCTCGTGGGTGACGCGCATTGGGACCGTCTCCTGGTGCGCCGCGGGCCGCCGATCCGGCGCTCCGCCGGGCGCGCCCACTATCCTAGGGCAACCGGGACGCTCTCTGCAGCCAACTTGACGTCTCCGGGCTGAAGCGCTGGTGGCCACCCTAACCCAGTTTCTTCCGCGGCTTGCCGACCTCGCCGGGCTCGGGGCGGTCCTCGTCGTCGCTGCGGCGCTGATTCTCGTGGGCCGCGTCCTCAGCGGCGGTCGCGGCGGCCCCGAAGTCAACCTCATGGTCGGTTGGGGAGGCGCGGCCCTGCTGTTCACGCTATGGGGTGTGGCGAGCCCGCTATCGATGCGTTGGCCGGCGGCGCTGGTGCTCGCCATAGCCGTGGCCGGGCTCGCAATCGCCCGATTCCGGCCGCGCCGAGCAGACTTGGCCGCGCTCGGCCGCCTTCTCGCGCTTGCCCTGCCGCTGGTGTTCGTGCTGGCCGGCAAACAAGCATCCCAGGTGGATACCTTCACCCACTGGCTGGCCAACGCCGTCTATCTGATGGACCACGACATGTTCCCGGGCGTGGCCCGGCCAGCCGGGCTCGGCGCCGGGCTCGAGGCCTTTCCCTACAACCTCCAGTTCCCGGCCTATCTCGTGGGCCTGTTGACCGCCGGCGTCCCGGGTTCGGCCCTGACCCATTTCAACCTGATCCTTCAGCTTGCCTTCGCGCTCCTCGCGGCGCGCGTCCTCGTCGGCGGCTGGCTTGTCTCCGATCCCCGCGCCGCCGCCGCGCCGCCGCCGTGGTGGGCCTGCGCGCTCGGGTTGCTGATGGCCACCGGACTTAATCCCGCCTTCGTTCCGAACATCGCCTTCACCAGTTACGGCGAACCCGGTACGGCGGTGGCGCTCGCCTTCGGCGCTGCGCTCGGCTGGCGTCTCCTGGGCCGGCTCGCGGCGGGCGAGCCGGTAAGCTTCGACGCCGCGTCTCTCGCAGCCGTCCTGGTGGTGCTGGTCAACCTCAAGCAAGCCAATCTCTCGCTCACCGTCATCGTCGTCGCGGCGCTGGCGGCGCTGGCGCTGTGGGACCGCGCGATTCCGCTGCGCTCGGCCCTCCTGGTTCCGGCGGCGGTCGCGCTTCCGGCGCTGGCGGCATTTGCGGCGTGGCGCGGCTATGTTGTGGTCAACCTGCGCGGACACGAGCTGCCCTTCCTGCCGGCCTCGGAGTGGGATCTTTCGACCCTTCCCGAGATCTTTGCCGCAATGCTCGGGGTCGCCAGCCACAAGGGTGGCTACTTCATCATGATGGTGATGATCGTCGCTGCCGCGGTGTGGGGCGCGCGACGGCGGACGCCGGATGCGCCAGCCCGCCTGCTCGGGTTGATCGCACTGATTTTCCTCGGCTACATCGCCGCGCTCGCCGTGGTCTACTTGACGGCGTTCAAGGGTGTCTCGCGCTTTGGCGTCCAGTCTTTCTGGCGCTACCAGACCCAGGTCGGACTGCTCGGGGTCCTCGGCGCCGCGGTCGCGTTGAAAGCCTGGGGCCCGCTGCTCGTCGCGCGGCTCGGCGCGCGCGCCGGGTCCGCTGCGGCGGCGATCGCGATCGTCCTCATCGTGGTCCTGCCCTTCGTCTTCATCGATCGCTTCCGGCGCGATCTGGATCCGCCCAAGCCGTTTGTCCGTACCGTTGCCGAGGCCGTATCCCGCCTCCTGCCTCAAGATGCCGGCCTGGCGCTCGTGCACCATCGCGACAATGGCAACATCATCTGGCTCGCGCGCGGAACCCTCGCGTTCGCCGAGCCACGGCGTTCCGACATTCGAATCACCCAGTACCTGGAGTTCGACGCCACCACCCTCGATGCGATCGCCGCCAGCGACTTCGACCACGCCTGGGTCCATTGCGTGCCCCCGGGCCTGATCGCGGCCATGCCGCTCGCCCTCGAAGTCGCTACCGCGTACCTCTTGCGCCACGACGATGATGCCTGGACCGAGGTCGGGCAGTGGCCGCACCCGAGCCCGGCGCCGACCCTACTCGCCGGGTCGAGAAAGCGGGTGGACTATGGCTGCGGCTAGACGGCGGACCGGCCCATGAAGGTCGCGGTCCTCGGCGCCACCGGCAAGACCGGCCGGCCGCTCGTGGCACGCCTCTGCGACGACGGCCGTGCCGTCCTCGCCCTCGGGCGCTCCGCGGCCAGGCTCGCGCGCCTCGATCCCCGGGCCACGCCGCACCTCGCCGACCTGAGCGATGCCGCGGCGTTGCGCGGCGCGCTGGCCGACGCCGACGCCGTCGTCAGCCTCGCCCACGCCCGGTTCACCGCGGCGTTACTCGATGCCTTGCCTTCGCGCTGCGAGCGGCTCGTGCTCACCGGCTCGGTGCGCAAGTACAGCGCGCTGCACGATCCCGCGGCCGAGGCGGTGCGGGCCGGCGAGGCCGCGTTCCTTGGCTCGGGCCGCGCCGGCGTCATGCTCCATCCCTCGATGATTTACGGCGCCCCCGACGACCGCAACGTCGGCCGCGTCCTCCGCCTGATTCGCCGCTGGCCGTCGGCGCTTCCCCTCGTCGTGCCCTTGCCGCACGCGGGGCGAGCCATGGTGCAGCCGGTCTTCGTCGACGATGTCGTCGCCGCCATCGTGGGCGCGCTGACCCGCGCCGAAGCGCTCGGACCCAGCATCGACGTGGTCGGGCCTCAACCCATTAGCTACGCGCAGATGATCGAGACTTGCGCCGCGGCGCTCGGGCGCCGCTCGACGGTGATCGGTTTTCCCGGCGCTGCCGCGCTGGTGTCGGTGGCGGCGCTGGCCGGATTACGCCTGCCCTTCGATGCGGCCGAGCTGCGCCGCGCCGGCGAAAGCAAGCGCTTCGATCCCACGCCGATGCGCGAGCGGCTCGGCGTCAGCCCGCGCCCCTTCGACGTGGGGGTGCGCGAAAAGCTCGCGCGCGAGGCCGCCGCCGCGCCCTAACGCTTTCCTTTGCCGGGCGGGCCGCTAAGATGCCGGCCGATAGGGGAGGGGGAGCACATGAAAATCGCATTCTCTGAGATCGCGGTGCCGCGCACCGGCGCTCTGGTTGTCGGCGTTCTTGAAGACCGCGTCTTGACGCGTAGCGGCGCGGCGCTCGACAAACGTTCGGGCGGCGCACTCGGCCGGGCGATGAAATCGAGCCGCTTCACCGGCGCCAAGGGACAGTTCCTCGAGCTCCTTCAGCCCGCGGGGCTCCGGCTCGGGCGCATCCTCCTCGCCGGCCTCGGCAAGGTCGCCGAGATCGACGATCTGCGCATGCAGGCGCTCGGCGGCAGCGCCGTCGCCCGGCTCAACCGCGGCGGCGAAAAGACCGCGTTCATCGCCGTCGATGGCGTACGCGGGATGAAGATCAAAGCCCCCGCCGCCGCCGCCCACGTCGCGTTTGGCGCACGCCTCGGGAGCTACCGCTTCGACCGCTACCGCACCAAACAAAAGGCCGATAAAAAGCCGACGCTGAGCGCCCTCACCGTCATGGTCAAGGACCTGTCCGGGGCGCGCCAGGCCCATCGCCCGCTCGCCAAGCTCGCCGAGGGCGTCGCCTTTACCCGCGACCTCGTCTCCGAGCCCGCTAACGTCATCTACCCGGCCTCGCTCGCCGCTCAGGCCCGCACCCTCAAAAAGCTCGGCGTCAGCGTCGAGGTGCTGGGCGAGGCGCGCATGCGAAAGCTCGGCATGGGGGCGCTCCTCGGGGTCGCCCAGGGAAGCGCAAACCCGCCGCAACTCGTGGTCATGCGCTGGAGCGGCGGCCGCGGCCGCCCGGTGGCCTTTGTCGGCAAGGGAGTGACGTTCGATTCCGGCGGCATCTCGATCAAGCCCTCGGGCGGCATGGAGGACATGAAGTGGGACATGGGCGGCGCCGGCGTGGTCATCGGATTGATGCGGGCGCTTGCCGGCCGCAAGGCCAAGCTCAACGCGGTCGGCGTCGTCGGCTTGGTGGAAAACCTGCCCTCGGCCACCGCCCAGCGGCCCGGCGACGTCGTCACCACCATGTCGGGACAGACCATCGAGGTCATCAACACCGACGCCGAGGGCCGCCTGGTCCTCGCCGATGCGCTCTACTATACCCAGACCCGGTTCAAGCCCAAGGCGATGATCGACCTCGCGACCCTGACCGGAGCCATCATCGTCGCGCTCGGTCATCAGCATGCCGGGATCTTGTCGAACGACGATGATCTGGCGGACGCGATCGCCGCGGCCGGGACCGCGGTGGGTGAGCGGGTCTGGCGCTTGCCGCTGGATGCCTCCTACGACGACGACATCAAGTCCGATATCGCCGACATGCACAACGTCGGGCGCGGCCGCTCCGCCGGCTCGATCGCCGGCGCCAAGCTCTTGGAGCAATTCGTCGGCAAGGTGCCGTGGGCCCACCTCGATATCGCCGGCGTAACCTGGTCCAAAGCCGCCAAGCCCACGGTGCCCAAGGGCGGCACCGGATTCGGGGTGCGCTTGCTCGACCGCCTCGTGGCCGACCGTTTCGAGGCCAAGTAGGGGTGCGCCCCCCAGGCTCGCGCACTTGACGGAGATCGACCTTTACGAGTTGGGGCGCGCACCGCCCGAACGGGTACTGCCAAAGCTCCTCGAGCGCGCCCTCGAGCGTGGCAAGCGCGCCGTCGTCATGGTCGGATCGGACGAGCAGGTCGAGGCTCTCAACGCCCATCTCTGGACCTACGCCCAGCGCTCGTTCCTGCCCTACGGTGCGGCCGGCGACGGCTTCGCGGAAGACCAGCCGATCTACCTCACCACAACAGACGAGAACCCCGGCGGCGCCTCGGTCCTGATTCTCTTGGACGAGCAAGACTCAAGCAATATCAATGACTACGATCGTTGTTTTGAGATTTTGGATGGATCCGATCCCGGCGCTGTCGAGCGGGCCCGCAAGCGCGCCGATGCCCACCGCGCCGCCGGCCACACCGTCACCTACTG
>CAYUNL010000038.1:12715-13242 GCA_964446055.1 uncultured Alphaproteobacteria bacterium
AGGCGGACTGAGGGTCTCGTCGCCCCGCGCTTCCGCTAGGGACTCCAACTCCGCCGCTTGCCGGGCGCCCGCCCGCCGCCCAAGAGCGCCTTCATGTCCGCTGCTGACCCTTTGCGGACGCTTTCGGTGTCGACCTAGGCTGGATCGGCTTCTGTTTTCCACATGCTGAGTTCGCCCTTGCCGAATGTCAAAGGGATACGCACTGCGCAAGCGTTGCACGCCGCGAACGATTCTATTTATCTTTGGGGCCCAAAAAACCACCCGATGACATCGGTCGGAACACCGAGGCGGGATAGAGGACGCTCCGAATGAAGATTGCCTCGGCGCACGGCGCCGGCATCCCCGTCGTCGGCCTGGGGACCTGGGAGCTCCACGGCGAAGAGTGCGTGCGCTGCGTCGCCGAGGCCATCGCGACCGGCTACCGCCATATCGACACGGCGGCCCTCTATGGCAACGAAGACCGGGTGGGTGAGGGTATCCGCGCGGCCGGCATCGCCCGCGACGAAGTGTTCATCACCACAAAATGC
>CAYUNL010000038.1:13252-15522 GCA_964446055.1 uncultured Alphaproteobacteria bacterium
AATGCGCCCCGCCTGATCTCGACGATGCATCGTTCAAGTCATCGGTAGAGCGCAGCCTCAAGCTGCTCGGCGTCGACCAAGTCGACCTCGTCCTCATTCACGCTCCTGACAAGACCCTCGGCGTTGCCGAGCAGATCGCGACGCTGAACGCGGTTAAGCGCAACGGCTGGACCCGCCACATCGGCGTTTCCAATTTCACGACAAGGTTGTTGGCCGAGGCCTGGGCGACGACCAGCGAGCCACTCGTCACCAATCAATGCGAATACCACCCTTATCTCAACCAGGACGAGCTCATCGCCGCCTGCCGCGAGGCGGGCATGATCTTCACCGCCTACGCGCCGCTCGGCCTTCGGGTCGTCCTCGACGATCCGGTGATCTGCGAGGTCGCCAAACGCAAAGGCCGCGCGCCGGCGCAGGTCGTCCTCCGCTGGGATATCCAGCAGGACGGGATCGCGACCATCCCGAGGAGCGCGAACCCGGACCATATCCGGTCGAACTTCGACGTCTTCGGCTTCTCGCTCGACGATGACGAGATGGCGGCGATCTCGGCGTTATCGAAGACCCGCAGGCGACGGCTCTATGCAATGCACGGTGGTGAGTGATCTAAGCTGATTGAACGGATGCTCATCTTAGAGTTGGGTCGGGCTCTCCTACACTGATCAGCACCTCAGCGGCCGACGCTCCTGGTTCTTATGCCCCACGTGCGGGCGCCGCAAGGCGGGCGACCGCCCGCGCACCCTCAAGACGCCGCCGTGTCCTCGACCCCCCTCGTCACCTCTTGTATTTTGACGGTCTCGCTCATCATGTACTCCCGCTCGGCGCCTTTGAGGGCATGCCCCGCGTTCCGCTCCTCGGGCGGGTGAGACTGCTTCGGTCAGTCGCTGCCTAGGCCGCTGTTGCGTAGGAGGGTTCCAGGCCGGCCTCGAACATGGCGATGACGTTCTCGGGCGGTACCTCGGGCTGGATGCAGTGCACGCTGTTGAGGACGTAACCGCCACCCTTGCCGAGGATGCCGATGATCCGGTGGGCCTCGGCTCGCACCTCATCCGCGGTTCCAAAGGGCAACAGCTTTTGGGTGTCGATGCCGCCCCAGAAGGCGACGCGGTCGCCGAACTCCTCCTTCAACTTCTCGGGGCCCATGTCCCTGGCGTTCACCTGCACCGGATTGATGGCGTCGACGCCGATTTCGATGAGATCATCTATGAACGGGCGAATGGCGCCACAACTGTGGTAAAGGACCTTCACGTCGAATTCCGATTTGACGGCCTCGATCAGGCGCCGCTGGCGCGGTTTGATCAGCTCACGATAGATCTCGGGGCTGAACAACGGTCCTTCTTGTGAGGACAGATCATCGCCCAAGAAGACGATATCCACCTTCGTGTCGGCGGCCTCCAGCGCGTTCCTCACCATGCCAAGCCACCGATCGGCGGCGATGTCCATCATTCGAGCGGCGAACTCGCGGTGCTTGTAGAGGTCCTTCAGCCAGTCACCAAAACCGCGGATCCACTGGGCCTGGGATGCGAACCCGGTCGTAGTGTTGAGGATGACGGCGAAATCGCCATCCCGCAGCGCTCGCGCCTGATCCTTCAGCGCGCGGTAGTATTCGGGGTCGTCCGGATCCGGCCACCCCCAGCTCTCGAGGTCCTTCATGTCCGGCTCTTTGTCGTAGAAAGGGCCGTTCACGGGCATGAACTGACCGTCTGGCGCCTGCTGCCAGGTCGTGCCCCAATCGTCGAGGGCGGTGTGTTGGTCGATATCCTGCACCTCGAGGCCATAGCAAAGGCTTCGCGTGTCCACGTCGAATCGCTCGAGGATCGATGCATCGGGAAGCGCGAGCCGGCTGGTTTTCGACATCACCACGGTCTCGTGCTCGAGCCCGAGGTATTCCTTGAGACGCTCATAGGCGGGAAGCGTGATCGTGGTGCACATCGTGCCGGCGAAGTCGATGGCGATGCGGTCCGCCTCCTCGCGGTTGAGCGCCGCCATGGTACGGTCTCTGTGGGTCCAGCTCATGGCTGTCTCCGCCGAAAGAAAAATGCGCTGCGCCATTGCACCAACGCGGCAGATTCGAGGAATTGTCACTGATCCAAGTCAGTTCTTTCTCGGACCGAACTACCGTAAACGACCCTCGGCTGACACGAGCGGCCGTCGAACCTACCGGCTGAAGCGAAGGTCCACGATGAGCGCGACCGCGTACGGCGGTGCGTCTGCTCACGGCTGAGGCTGTTGAAGAACTCTTGTTGAACTGAGATTCATGACGTGATTCTGTG
>CAYUNL010000039.1:0-14939 GCA_964446055.1 uncultured Alphaproteobacteria bacterium
TGGGCGCGCTGTTGATGCATTTCATGCTCGAGACCATCATCACCGCCGGGGTGCTCGGCGTGGACGCCTTCGACCAGCCCGCCGTCGAGGAAGGCAAGACGCTTGCCCGCCGAGCACTGGAGGGCGAACCGTGAGGGTTCGGGTGCTGAGCGAGGCCACCGTCAACCGGATCGCCGCCGGCGAGGTCATCGAGCGGCCCGCCTCGGTGGTCAAGGAGCTGGTGGAGAACGCCATCGATGCCGGCGCGGCGCGCATCGAGGTAGCGCTGGAGCAAGCCGGCCGCGGCTCGATCGCCGTCAGCGACGACGGCCGCGGCATGGACTCGGGCGACCTCGAACTCGCGGTCGAACGACACGCCACCTCCAAACTTGCCGACGGCGACTTGGCCCGCATCGCCACGCTCGGCTTCCGGGGCGAGGCGCTGCCCTCGATCGGAGCGGTCGGCCGGATGCGTCTCGCCACCCGCGCCGCGGGCTCGCCGCACGGTTGGGAGATGACGCTGGAGGGCGGCGTAAAGTCGCCGCCCGCGCCGGCCGCCCATCCCGCCGGCACCCGGATCGAGGTCCGCGACCTCTTCTTCGCCACCCCGGCCCGCCTCAAGTTCCTCAAGGCCGACCGCACCGAGACCGGACACGCGCTCGATGTCCTCAAGCGGCTGGCCATGGCCCATCCCGAGGTCGCCTTCTCGGTAACCGCGGACGCGCGCCCCGTCCTGCGCCTCGATGCCGCGCTCGGCGATCTTTTCGCCTCGCGCCTGGGCCGGCTCAAGGGCGTGCTCGGGACCGAGTTCGCGACCGCGGCGCTGAAGATCGAGGCCGAGCGCGGGGACATGACGCTCGCTGGATACGCCGGGCTGCCGACGCTGAACCGGGCCCACGCACGCTCGCAGTATCTGTTCGTCAACGGCCGCCCGGTACGCGACAAGCTGTTGTTCGGCTGCGTGCGCGCCGCCTACCGCGACTTGCTCGCGCGCGACCGCCACCCGGTGGTGGCGCTGTTCCTCGAGCTGGAACCGCAAGCGGTGGACGTCAACGTGCACCCGGCGAAAGCGGAGGTGCGCTTCCACGAGGCCGAGGCGGTGCGCGGGCTGATCGTCGGTGCCCTCAAGCACGCGCTGGCCGAGGCCGGGCATCGCGCCCTGACCCCGGAACGCGCCCTCGGCGGCTTCCGGCCCGGCGCTGGCCTGCGCCCGGGCCTCGCCGAGACCGCCGCGGCCTACCAGGCGCCGCCCCCGCTGGGCGCGGGCCAGGCCGCTCTGGCGGACATCGACGCCCCCTCCGGCCGCGAAGTCGGCGCGGGACTCGCCGGCGGCGCGACGGCATCGCGGTACCCTCTGGGGGCGGCGCGCGGACAGCTCCACGATACCTACATCGTCGCCGAGACCGCCGACGGTATGGTCATCGTCGATCAGCACGCGGCGCACGAGCGCCTAGTCTACGAGCGGTTGAAGGCGGCGCTGGGTGATTCGAATGTCACCCGCCAGCTCCTCTTGATCCCCGAGGTCGTCGAGATGGACCAGGCCGAGGCCCAATCGCTCGCCGCGCACGCCGAGGAGCTCGCCGCAGTCGGCGTCGTACTCGAGCCTTTCGGAACCGGCGCCGTCGTCGTCCGCGAGGTCCCGGCGGCACTCGGCGAGACCGACGTCAAGGGCCTGGTGCACGACCTCGTCGACGACCTCGCCGAGTTGGGCGAGGGCCTGAGCTTGCGCGACCGGGTCGATCAGGTGTGCCGCACCATGTCGTGCCACGGCAGCGTACGCGCCGGTCGCCGGCTCAAACCCGAGGAGATGAATGCGCTCTTGCGCGAGATGGAGGTGACCCCCCACGCCGGCCAGTGCAGCCACGGCCGCCCAACCTACGTCGCCCTCAACCTCGCCGACATCGAACGCCTTTTCGGCCGCCGCTAGAGATGAGCGGGCACGACATGGGCCGGCTCTAGCGGGGTTCGATATCGCAGGAGCCAGATCGCCGTTTCACCGCGGCGAGAAGGAGATACGATCGAGGTGTGAGGGTTCATCTGCCGACACCCATGAGACTGGAATGAGGCTGGCCAGGCGAGCCGGCATGGCCTACCGTCACCGCTCGACAATCACCGAAACCGACACCGGAGTAGACCATGGCACTGCCAGAACTCGCCAAACAGCTCGCCGAGGGCAAGAACTTCGCGACCGTCGCCACGCTGATGGCCGATGGATCGCCGCAGACCAGCGTGGTCTGGCTCGACACCGATGGCGAGCTGCTGATCTTCAACACCGCCGAGGGCCGCATCAAGTCGCGTAACATGCGCCGCGATCCGCGCGTCGCCATCGCCGTCCACAATGCTGAGCAGCCCTATCAGCAAGCGATGATCCGCGGCCACGTGGTTGACATAACGGCCGAGGGCGCCGACGCCCATATCGACAAGCTGGCCAAGAAGTATCTCGGCCTCGATGAGTACCCTTACCGGAATCCTGACGAGCAGCGCCTGATCGTCAAGATCGCTCCCGACAAGGTCGGGCTGATGGATACCTAGGCAACCGTTCGTACCGCCCGGCTCGCGGCGTCGGGCGATCCGTGGCAAGATCAGCCCATGAGTTTGATGCGCCGCATGCTTTTTCGCGCCGCCGTTCGGGTGGCCAGCGATCCCAAGGTGCGGGCCAGGGCTCGAGACGTGTTCGACCAAGAAGTACGCCCCCGCGCCGAGAATGCCTGGCGCCGCGCCGAGCCCCATCTCGATGCCGCCCGATCCGACCTGCTTGAGGCGGCGAAGGCGGCCGATCCGCGCCGCGAACCGGGGCGTTTCGCCGGTGAAATGATCAAGCGCTGGCGGCGGCG
The DNA here is from genome assembly GCA_964446055.1 of uncultured Alphaproteobacteria bacterium. Lineage (GTDB taxonomy): Bacteria > Pseudomonadota > Alphaproteobacteria > VGEJ01 > VGEJ01 > CAYUNL01. The sequence goes on from CAYUNL010000039.1 coordinate 2,814, forward strand.
CTAGCTCCCAGCCGAATCCCAGCGGAACCTGCCCCGCTTTCTTTTCGGCTCTGTCGCCCCTAAGTGAGGGGTGGCCAGTCCCGCATAGGTTCCGCACACGAGTGTGACCGGACCGGGTGTGATGGGTAGATTCTGCTAAATCCCTGCTTGGTGCAGAGAGGACCGGGAATGTCGATGGACGCCCCACGCGCCACGTTGTCGAAGCGGATCGAAGAAGTCTTGCTGGGTGGCCCTGCCGCCGCGGATCTGCCCGGCCACGTACGACGCCATATCAAACACTTGCAGCTCAGGGCCGAAATCCTCATCGGCTGGGTGCAGCTCGGGTTGGTCCTCACGTTCGGCATTCTCTACGCGATCTCACCGAAGACGTTCACCGACGAGGTCGCGTTCGAGCCGGTACCTTTGGCGCTGGCCGGCTACCTGGCGATCACCGTGGGCCGGCTTGCCTGGGCCCATCGCGGCAAGTTGCCGCGCTGGTTCCTGTCTTTGTCGGTGATCATCGACATGGCTCTATTGTTGGGCCTGATCTGGAGCTTTCACCTTCAGTACGAACAAGTGCCGGCGTTCTATCTGAAGGTTCCGACCCTTCTCTACGTGTTCATTTTCATCGCCCTTCGCGCGCTCCGCTTCGAGGCGCGGTACGTCCTTTTGGCCGGTGGCACGGCGGCGCTGGGCTGGCTCGCGCTCGTGTTTTTCGCCGTCCTGGCGGATCCCGGCGCCGGGCCCATCACCCGCGATTATGTTCACTACATGACCTCGTCCAGCGTCTTGCTGGGCGCCGAGTTCGACAAGGTGATCTCGATTCTCGTGGTCACCTTGATTTTGGCGCTGGCGATCGTGCGGGCCAAGCGCCTCCTGGTGCGCTCGGTCGCCGAAGGCACCGCGGCCGATCAACTGTCCCGGTTTTCAATCCTGCGGTGGCGGACACGATTCGCGCCGCCGAACAGCAGATTCTTTCCGGCCATGGCGAGCACCGCGAGGCGGCGATCCTGTTTTGCGACATCCGTGGCTTTACCAAGATCGCGAGCGCGTCGTCTGCGAACGAGGTGATGGAGCTCCTCGGTGAGTATCAGTCGCTCATCGACCCGCTGATCCGATCCCACGGCGGCGCCATCGACAAGTACCTGGGCGATGGGATCATGGCGACCTTTGGCGCCGCGATCCCTAGCGAGACCCAAGCGGCCGACGCCCTGGCGGCCGTCAGCGACATTCTGAGCGCCGTCGACGCTTGGAACGCCGCGCGGATCGCGGGCGGCGAGGTTCCGATCGACGTTCGCGCCGCGGTGACTTCGGGTAGCGTCGTGTTCGGCGCCGTGGGCGACGAGCAACGGCTCGAGTTCACGGTGATCGGCAACGCCGTTAACTTGGCGGCGAAGCTCGAACGCCATACCCGGGTTCAGGAAGTGCGCGCCCTCACCACCGCCGCGGCCCTCTCGGCGGCGCAGTCCCAGGGCTACCGGCCGCCGGCCACGATCAGCCAACTGCCCGCGCAGCGGGTCGAAGGAGTTTCCGGGACGATCGATCTCGTCGTGCTGGCCGCGCTCGCCTGAGCCCGCGCCTACGCGCCTAGCCGGCCGTGAACTCCAGGAACAAGATTTTGGTCGCGCCGTAGCGGCGAGTATCGAGGATCGAAAAGCCAGCGGGAACGGACAGCACCTCGCGAGCCGCCTGCTCGACGACCACGACCGCGCCATCGACCAGCCAACCGCCCTCGGCGAGCCGGCGCAACGCAGCCGGCGCCAAGCCTGAGCGATAGGGCGGATCGAGGAAAGCGCACGCGTAGGCCTCCGCCGCCGGCCCCAGCCGGGTCGCGTCGCGGCGCACCAGCGTGATGCGGTCGGTCACACCCAAGCGCTCGGCGTTGCCGCGCAGATGGTTCAGCGCTTCGCCGCCGCGCTCGACAAAGCAAACATGTGCCGCGCCGCGCGATATCGCCTCGAAGCCCAGCATGCCGGTGCCGGCGAAAACATCGATGACACGCCCGCCGGCGACGAGCGCGCGCCGGGCGAGCCCGTGTTCGAGCACATCGAACAGCGCCTCGCGCACCCGTTCGGCGGTCGGCCGCAGCGCCCCCCCACGGGGCGCCGACAACCGCTGTCCGCGAAGCTCACCCCCGACGATTCGCACGATTCGTGAGCAGATTGGCAAGCGCCGGGCCACGAACCTCGGCGACTTCGCCGGGGCGGAGGCGGCCCAGCGCGAAAGGACCAAAGTGGGTGCGGATGATGCGGCTGACCTCGAGACCAAGGTGGCCGAGGACGACGCGAATCTCGCGATTCTTGCCCTCGGTAAGGGTCATGCGAAGCCAGACGTGGCTCGCGGTCCGGCGCTCGACCTCGGCCTTGATCGCGCCATAAGCAACACCCCCGACCGTGAGGCCGCGGCCGAGCCCGGCGAGCGCGTCAGAGCCAACCCGGCCGAAGGCACGTACCCGGTAGCGGCGCTGCCAGCGGTTGGCCGGTAGCGTAAGTCGCCGTGCCAGCGCCCCGTCGGTGGTCAGCAAGAGCAATCCTTCGGCATTGAGATCGAGGCGCCCGACGCTCACCGCTCGTGGCAAGTCGGCCGGCAAGGCATCGAACACGGTCGGACGGCCCCTCGGGTCGCGGTGGCTGGTGATCAGTCCGCGCACCTTGTGATAGCGCCACAGGCGCGCCGGTCCGGCCGCGGGCAGCGCCCGACCATCGACGGTGACACGGACGGTCTCATCGACGTTGAGGGCCGGCGTCGCCACGGTCGTACCGTCCACCGCAACCCGCCCCGCGGCGATCCAGCGCTCGGCCTCGCGGCGCGAGCACAAACCGGCTCGCGCCAGACGCTTGGCGATGCGTTCGGCCACGCTCAGCCCCGGGCGGCGGCGGCGAAGGCGGCAAAAATCTTGGGATCGCCCGCCGAGATCGCGTACTCCGGGTGCCACTCGATGCCAAGGCAGAAGCGCTGTCCGGGATGCTCGATGCCCTCGATCACGCCGTCGGGCGCGCGGGCGTTGACGATCACACCAGGGCCGGTGTCCTTGGCCGCCTGGTGGTGGGCCGAGTTGACCGCAAGCTCGGCCGATTGGACGATGCCGTGCAACACCGTGCCCGGCGCTAGGGCCACGGTGTGTCCGGGCTCGGTGCGGGGGTTCTTCTGCTCGTGCTCGAGCGCGCCCGGCACCTCATCGGCGATGTGCTGAACTAAGGTTCCGCCCAAGACGACGTTCAGGAGCTGCTGTCCGCCGCAGATGCCCAAGACCGGCATCTCGCGCGCCAGGGCCTCGCGGATTGCCGCCGCCTCGAAGGCGGTGCGCCGGTCCTTGGTCTTGACCGTAGGGTGGCGGCTCGAGGCCCCGAACAGCGCCGGATCGACGTCGAAATCCCCACCCGTCACCAGCAATCCAGCGATCAGGCCGAGCACGCGCTCGACCGACCCGATTTCGTGGGTCAGCAACAAGGGCACCCCGCCCGCCGCCGCCACCGCCTCGGCGTAGTTCCGCCGCAGCACGTAGGCGCCGCCCTCGTCGCTGTCGACGGTGATGCCGATGATCGGGGCCTGGCTCATCGCCCAAGTCTAGGGTCGGGGGCGCGATCTGTGCAACGCCGCGTACGCCGGCGGTCTTGACGATCGTTGCCGGGCGCGGCCACTCTCGCGGCCATGACCGCGGCGGGATACATGGGCCGTGCGATCGCCGAGGCGGAAAGCGCCGGGGCCGCGGGCGAGGTGCCGGTGGGCGCGGTGCTGGTCGATGCCGGCGCCGGCGAGATTGTGGCGGCCTGTGCCAACCGCGTGCTCGAGCTTCACGATCCGACCGCCCACGCCGAAATGCTGGCCATCCGCGAGGGAGCGGCGCGGCTCGGTTCCGAGCGGCTCGAAGGTTGCGATCTCTACGTTTCGCTCGAGCCCTGTCCGATGTGCGCGCAGGCCATCGCCTTGGCCCGTATCCGGCGCCTCTATTTCGCCGCCTACGATCCCAAGGGCGGCGGGGTCGCGCACGGGCCGCGCATCTTCGATCAGCCCGGATGCAACCACCGCCCCGAGGTCAGCGGCGGCCTCGACGAGGCCCGCGCCCAGGCGCTGCTCAAGGAATTCTTCGCCGCGCGGCGCTAGACGCCGGCGTTTCAACCTCTACAAACTCTACGACAAAGGGGGGGACCGCGCGCTTACCTCGCCAAGGCGCGCCAGCCGATGTCGCGGCGACAGAATCCTTGCGGCCAGTCGATGACGTCGACCGCGGCGTAGGCGCGCTCGCGCGCTTCGTCGAGGGTGGCGCCGAGCGCGGTAACGTTGAGGACGCGGCCCCCCGCGGCCCGGATGCGGCCATCCTCCAACGCGGTGCCGGCGTGGAATATCGTGACCTCGGGAAGCTCGCCCGCGGGGCCGAGGTTGCCAATGACGGAGCCGGTCTCGTAGGCGCCAGGATAGCCCCGCGCCGCCATCACCACCGCCAGTGCCGCCTGGTCGCGCCAGCGCAGGTCGACGTGACCGAGCACGCCCTCGCGCGCGGCCAAAAGCGCCGGCACGATATCGGAGCGCAGCCGCGGCAGCACCGCCTGGGTCTCGGGATCGCCGAAACGGACGTTGAATTCGAGCACCATGGGACCGCGATCGGTGATCATCAGCCCGGCGTAGAGCACGCCCTGAAAAGGATGTCCCGCGCCGGCCATCGCCTTCACGGTAGGGACGACGATCTCGGCCATGACGCGCGCTTGCAACGCCTCGCTCAGTACCGGGGCCGGCGAGTAGGCGCCCATGCCGCCGGTGTTGGGTCCGGTGTCGCCCTCGCCCACCGCCTTGTGGTCCTGCGCGGCGGCGAGCGGCAAGACGTGCGTGCCGTCCGACAGCACCATAAGGCTCGCCTCCTCGCCGAAAAGAAGCTCCTCGATGACAACCTCGTTGCCGGCCGCGCCGAAGCGCCCGCCGAGGATCGCGTCGGTGGCATCGCAGGCTTCGGCCTCGGTGGCAGCGAGGATGACACCCTTGCCGGCGGCGAGCCCGTCGGCCTTCACGACGATGGGCGCGCCCATCTCGGCGATATAGGCGTGCGCCGGGGCGGCCTCGGTGAAGCGCCGATAGGCCGCGGTGGGAATGCCGCTGCGCGCGCAGAGATCCTTGGCGAAACCCTTGGAGCCTTCGAGCTGGGCGGCCGCGGCGGTCGGGCCGAAGGCCTTGATTCCGGCGGCTTCCAGTCGGTCCACCAAGCCGGCGGCGAGCGGCGCCTCGGGCCCGACGACGACGAAGTCGACGCTCTCGGAGCGGCACAGCCCCTCGATCCCGTCGAAGTCCATGACCGCGATGTCGACGCAGGTGGCGACGTCTGCGATGCCGCCGTTTCCGGGCGCGCAAAGAACGCCCTCGACCAGCGGCGAGGCGGCGATGGCCCAGGCCAAGGCATGCTCACGCCCGCCCGAACCGACGATGAGCACGCGCACTCGCCCCTCCCTGTGTGCTTGGCGGTTCCGGGCCACCGGCACCTCTTGTATCATGGCCGCACGATGGGAGAAATGACCGAGCCCGACCTGCTGGCGCCGGCGCCCGCCGACAACCTTCCGGTCTACACCGTGGGCGAGATTTCGGCCGCGCTGAAGCACACGATCGAGGAGCGCTTCGGCGCGGTGCGCGTGCGCGGCGAGGTCTCGGGACTGCACGCCGCCGCCTCGGGACACCTTTACATGAGCCTCAAGGACGCCGAGGCGGTGCTCGATGCGGTGTGCTGGCGGACCACCGCGGCGCGGCTTGGCTTTGCGCCCGAGGACGGGCTCGAGGTGGTGTGCCGCGGACGGCTCACGACCTACGCGGGGCGCTCGAAGTACCAGCTGGTGATCGAGATGCTGGAGCCGGCGGGGATCGGGGCCTGGATGGCGCTTCTGGAGACCCGGCGCAAGGCGCTTGCCGCCGAGGGCCTGTTTGCGGCCGAGCGCAAGCGAGCGCTGCCGTTCCTGCCCGAAGTGATCGGCGTCGTCACCTCGGAATCCGGGGTGGTGATCCGCGACATCCGCCATCGCCTGGCCGACCGCTTCCCCCGCCACGTATTGCTGTGGCCGGTGCGCGTCCAGGGCGAGGGCGCCGCCGCCGAGGTGGCGGCGGCGATCGCCGGTTTCAACCGGCTCGAGGCCGGCGGGCGGCCGCCTCGGCCCGAGGTGCTGATCGTCGCCCGCGGCGGCGGCTCGATCGAGGACCTGTGGGCGTTCAACGAAGAGGTCGTGGTCCGCGCCGCGGCCGCCAGCGCCATCCCGCTGATCGCGGCGATCGGCCACGAGAGCGACACCACGCTGATCGACCTGGTAGCCGACGTGCGGGCGCCCACGCCAAGCGCGGCGGCCGAGATGGCGGTGCCGGTGCGGGCCGAGCTGACGGCGGCGATCGGCGAGGCCGGGCGCAGATTGGGTGCCATCATGGCGCGGCGCATGGAGAGCCACCGCGGCGAGTTGCGCGCTGCCGGCCGTGGCCTGCGCGACCCTCGCGAGGTGCTGCGCGTCGCGGCCGAGCGGCTCGACGAGATCTCCGTGCGGCTCCGCCGCGCGTTGGCCGCCGCCGTTCAATCGCGCGGCGCCTGGCTGCGCGAGGTCGCGGCGGTCCTGCGCCCCGGTCTGATCGCGCGCGAGCTTGCCGGGCAGCGCCGCGCGCAGGGCGAGTTGGCGCGAAGGCTCAGCGCCGCGCTCGGGCGCGGCTTGCGCGAGACCGATTCCCGGTTGCGCGCGCAGTCAAAGTTGTTGGAGAGTTACAGCTATCATCAGGTGCTGCGCCGCGGCTACGCCGTGGTGCGCGACGAGCAGGCGAGGTTGGTGAGCGGGGTCGGCGGAGTGCGGCCCGGCCTGGGTCTGCGCATCGAGTTCCGCGACGGGTTCGCCGAGGCCACCGCGCGCGGCGCGCCGCATCGGCGCACGCGGCGCGCACGAGGGGCCGGAGACGAAGACGATCAACAGGAAATGTTCTAGACCAGCGAGGCAGCGATGTACGGCGAAACCGACGACGGCGAGGCCCGGCTTCACTTCAGCGGTTCGACATTCACGGTAATCCGACCCGGCGGCTTCGTCCGCTGCGCCGTCAGCGCCCGGCCCATCGCGCTCGAGGAATTGCGCTACTGGAGCGTCGAGCGCCAGGAACCGTACGCCAACGCCGAGATCTCGTCCGAGCGCGAGCGCTCGCTGGCCGAGGATGCGGCGCGATCGGAGAAGGGAGGGCAGTGATGGCGCTTACCAAGACAGAGATTTGCGAGTTTGGCTGGAAGGCGGTCGATTTCGCGCTGGGGGGGACCGACGGCAAGACCTACTCGCTTGCCGATGTCCGCGGCGCGGGCGGCACGGTGGTGATGTTCATCTGCAACCACTGTCCCTACGTCAAGGCGGCGATCTCGCGGATCGTGAAGGACATGGCGGAGTTGCGCGCCAAGGGCATCGGCGCCATCGCCATCATGCCCAACGACACCGAGACCCATCCCAGCGATTCCTTCGAGCGGATGAAGGAATTCGTCGCCGAGCACGGCGTCCCCTTTCCCTACGTCATCGACCGTACCCAGGAGACCGCACGCGCCTATGAGGCCGTGTGCACACCCGATTATTTCGGTTTCGATGCCGAGGACGGGCTGCAGTACCGCGGCCGGCTGGACGAGGGGCGCGACCGGCCGCCGCCCGCGGGCGTCCGCCGCGAGCTCTTCGAGGCGATGAGCGGGGTGGCCGAGGGCCGCCCCGGCCCCGCCGAGCAGACCGCCAGCATGGGCTGCTCGATCAAGTGGCGGGGGTGAGGGAGGCACGGGGCGCCGCACGCCCGAGCGGCCGGTCCCCTCGCTGAATCAATGAGGCGCCATGACGCCATGCTGGGATGATCCCCAATCGTGCGATGTGGCAATGCAAGACCTGACCCCATTTCTCCCGCTTGACCCCATTTCTCCCGGACTTGATCGGGTCAGCGTGGAGCGCGGCGGCGGGAACCCCGACCAAGGTCTACCTTCGCAACAAGCTGGAGCTCGACACGAACCTGTCCGCCGATTTTTTGAGGAGTTTCTCAAGTCCGTCGGCCAGAATCTTGGCCTCTACGAGGCGATGGCCACGGACGGCGCGGACTATCTCGACTGGATGCTCGACGAGTACCTCGCCGGTCTCGACGAGCGCTACCCGCCGGGCAGCCTGAAGTGGCCCTGATGATTGTGCCGCCGCGCTCGCGTCAGCCGTCTCGCATATAGGCTAGCTGCCGATGAGGTGGAGAGCGAGTTCGCGGCGGCGCGGGGTGCGGCGGTGCTCGAAGAGGTAGATGCCCTGGTAGGTGCCGAGCAGCAGGCGGCCCTCGCGCACGGAGATGGCGAGGTGGGATTGGGTCAGCGCGCCCTTGATGTGGGCGGGCATGTCGTCGGCGCCTTCGGCGGTGTGGCGGTAGAGGCTTAGGTCTTCGGGCGCGAGCCTTTCGAAGAAGGTCTCGAGGTCGCGCTCGACATCGGCATCGACGTTTTCCTGGATCAGGATCGAGGCCGAGGTGTGGCGGATGAACACCGTCAGCAGCCCCTCGCGCACCACCTGCTCGCCGAGCCAATCGGCGATCTCGGCGGTGACCTCGAAGAGTCCCTGGCGCGGGGCGCGAACCAGCAGGCTGTGCTGGGCCTGTTTCACCGCAATGTGGGCTTCGACATCCATGGACCTGCGCGGGTTTTGCCGGCGTGGGAGGGGCAACATTATCGGCACAGAGGCCAAAATCGGCAACCGATGAAGCGTCAGGCCGGCAGGTGGCCGCGTTTGACGTAGAGGAGGCAGCCCGTCCGGCTGTGGGGCCGGTGACGCGAGCCGTCGGGAAAGCGGACCCAGTCGCCTTCGGCATAACGGTCGAGCCCGTCCTCAAGATCGCCCTCTAAGACGAAGATCTCCTCGCCGCCGCGGTGCTCGTGCTCGGGCAGCCGTGTGCCGGCGGCGAGGCGGCTCAGCCGGATCTCCTCGAGGCCATCGCCGTAGAGCGGCAGGACCTGCCAGCCCGGATGGGATCCCGGCTGCCACGGCGCGGCGCCGGTATCGATACCGATGTGCTCGGCGCCCAAGTACTGGCGCAGCTTGACGAACAACACGCACCCAACTTGGGAGAACGGGGCGTGCCGGAACCCCTCGGGGTTCAAGAGGTAGGTCCCGGTGGGATAGGCGCCGTGCTCGTCACAGAAGGTGCCTTCCAGCACCAGAATCTCCTCGCCGCCGGGGTGATCGTGGGCCGGGAAGGCGCTGTCGGGCCGGTACTGAACGATCGAGGTGACGCGGCCGGCCTCGGCAGGGCCGACGAGGTCGAGGCGCTTGCGCAGGACCTCTGGGGTGGGACTTGGCTGCCACTCCATCGCCGCGGTGCGCATGACCACGCGTCGCGAAAAGTCGGGGTTGAGCTCGTCGGTCACCTGGGTCCCAGACTGCTGATGCGGAGGCCGTGCCATGATAGTCTACGGTCCTGGTCACGGTGAGGGGAAGGGCCGGCCATGTTGGACAGCGCCGCGGCCGCACGCTATGCGAGCGAGGGCTACCTGTTTCCGTTCCGGGTGATGACCGCCGCTGCGGCGGCGGGAATCCGCGAGCACATCGAGGCCGTCGAGCACGCCCACGGCGGGGTCCTCGGCAGCCTACGGTCGCAGCCGCATCTCGTCTTCCCCTGGGCCGCGGCGCTGGTACGAAGCGACGCGATCCTCGACCCGGTGGCGGGGATTCTCGGGCCCGACATCTTGTGTTGGGAGTCCTCGTTCTTCATGAAGGAGGCAGGTTCGCCGAACTACGTAAGCTGGCATCAGGATGCGCGCTATTGGGGCCTTTCACCGCCACGGGTATTGACCGCGTGGCTCGCGGTCACGCCGAGCACCACGCAGAACGGTGCGATGCGGGTGATGCCGGGCTCCCACCGCGGCGAGATGATGGACCACACCGACACCTTCGCCGAGGACAACATCCTGTCGCGCGGCCAAGTCATCAAGCCAGCGCTCGACGAGGCGCGGGCGGTGGAGCTGTTGCTGGAGCCGGGCGAGATGTCGCTACACGACGTCATGATCGCGCATGATTCCGCGCCCAACCATTCCGAGGACCGGCGCATCGGCTTGGCGATCCGTTATACGGCACCTGAAGTGCGCCAGACCAAGGCAGCGAGGGATTGGGCGAGTTTGGTACGCGGCACCGACCATTACGGCCATTTCGAACACCCCCCTGTGCCGGCGCGCCACATGGCGCCGGAGGCGGTGGCCGTGCACAAGAGGGTGTGCGCCGAGCGTGCCGCGTACCTGCTCGAGGGCGCCGAGCGCAGTGTCGAAGGACGGCCGGAGTTCGCGCGCGACTAGCCGCGTGAAGAGGCGGAATTCATCAACCGCGACGTCACCAGACCGAGCCGAGGAAGGGCCGATAGCGCTCATCCGCGGCGCCCGCCGGTCGAGGCTTCGCACGGCGCCGAGGAAGGCCAGGGGTCGGACGAACTCAAGGCCGTGAAGTCAGCGCTCGCGGCGAGCGAACAACGGTTCCGCGACCTCTACAACCTGACCCCGGCCATGCTGCTCTCGTTCGGTCGCGACTGGCGCGTGATCGGCGTCAGCGACGATTGGCTTTCGGTAATGGGATATGAGCGAGAGGAGGTCATCGGCAGACACATTCTGGATTTCGTCACCGAGGAATCGCGCCGCATGGCGTTGGCGGAGTCACTGCCGCGGTTGGACCGCGTCGGCGTAACCAAGGATCTGCCGCGGCAGCTCGTACGGAAGAACGGCGAGATCATGGAGGTGCTGATCTCCGCCGTCGCCGAGGGTCCGGACGGTCGTTTCCTCTCGGTCGTCGTCGACGTTACGGAGCGTAGACGGGCGGTGGTGGAGATGCGCCGGGCCAAGGAGGAGGCGGAGCGCGCCAACACCGCAAAATCGACGTTCCTCGCCGCCGCCAGCCACGATCTTCGCCAACCGGTGCAAGCGTTGGAATTCCTTCTCGAGGCGCTGCAAAGGGGCGAGGATCCCAAGCGTGCGATGGCCATCGCAAAAGAGATGCGCGGCGCACTAGAGGGGATGAGTGGGATCCTCGACGCATTGCTCGACATTTCTCAGCTTGACGGCGGGCACGTCACGCCGCGCGCGGAGGCCTTCCCGGTCAGCGAGATATTGCGGCGTTACGAATCATCGCCGATTCCTGCGGTGACCCCGCAGCAGGTGCGGCTCGTCACGTGCGGCGCCATAGTCCACAGCGATCCGCGGCTACTGGGACGCATCGTCGAGAACTTCGTGTCCAACGCGCTGCGCTATTCGGACGGCGGAAGAATCCTCGTCGGTTGCCGGCGCGCGGGCCAAACCTGCGCATCGAGGTCTGGGATCGCGGGATCGGGATTGCCGAGGACCAGCTCGAGGCGGTCTTCGAAGAGTTCTACCAGGTGGGCAACGTTGCCCGCGACCGGCGTCAGGGTCTGGGGCTTGGTCTTGCCATCGCCAAACGCGTCGCCGCGATGCTGGGGCACCCGATCGAGCTGAGGTCCACGCCGGACAAGGGTTCGATGTTCGCGGTCGCGGTGCCACTCGCGCCGGCACCGCTGCGCGCTGACCACGACACCGCTGCCGTGGCGCCGGACGATCATCCGACGAGCCCGGCCACGATTGTGGTCATCGATGACGACGCCGAGGTGCTGGCCGCGGCGCGATGGCTGCTCGAATCGTTGGGATACCGCGTGATGGCCGCAGCATCGATCGATGAGGCGCTCGCGGCGGTGAAGGCGAGGGAATCGATACCCGATCTGATCATCGCCGATTACCGCCTGCCGGACGGGCTCACCGGACCGCAGGCGATCGAGAGAATCCGCTCGGAGCTGAACGCTAGGACGCCGGGGCTGATTCTGACCGGAGACACGACGATCGGGAATCTCTTGATCGCCGGCCTTGCAACGCTGCACAAGCCGGTCAGCGCCGGTGAACTGGGCGAGGCGATTCGCGGTTTGCTGAAGCCCCCAGGCGAGGGCGGCTAGCGCTTGCCGGCGGCGGCTGGGCGGCGGGCTAGACCAGGACGATACTGCACTCGGCCGCGTTCCAGCCTATGTGCACGGCTGACCCGGGCGCGAGAGTGTTGCCGGTGGCCTCACTCGGCTGTTTGATGACCAAACTCTGTTCGGGATTGGCGGTAGCGCGCACCAGGACGTGGCTGATCGGGCCAACGAAATTCACCTCTTCGATGTTCACCGCCA
>CAYUNL010000040.1:0-2596 GCA_964446055.1 uncultured Alphaproteobacteria bacterium
TGTTGCTGGCCGCACTGGCGTCGCCAAAGAACTTCACGTAGCCGCCAAGCGGGACCGACCCGATCTTCCATCGCGTCCCAGAGCGGTCGGTACGGCCGTAAACCTCAGGACCGAAGCCGATGGAAAAGACCTCGACTCTGACCCGATTGAGACGGGCGACGAGGTAGTGGCCCATCTCGTGCACGAATACCAGCGCGGTCAGTACCACGAGGAAGGGGACGACATAGGTCCAAAGGAACTGCAAAAAGGCCAAGTTCAGCGCCTGCCCTTCGCGCGCGACGGCTTACCGGGCGGCGAGCAACTCTTGCGCCACCTCGCGAGCACCGGCATCGACCGCATACACCGCGTCAAGGTCATCCATCGCACCGTTGGGGACGGCCGCTAGGGTCTCCTCGACAACCCGCGGGACATCCAGAAATCCGATCTCGCCCGACAGGAAACCCTGTACCGCCACCTCGTTCGCGGCGTTGAGGATAGTAGGTGCCGCCCCTCCGCTTTGCAAGACTTGGCGGGCCAAGCGGGGCGCGGGAAAGCGTTCGAGGTCGGGCTCGGCGAACGTCAGCTTGCCAACCTTGGCGAGATCGAGCCGGGCGGACGGCGCCGGCATCCGCTCGGGCCAACCCAGCACGTGCGCGATCGGGGTGCGCATGTCCGGGGTGCCCAGCTGCGCCAAAACCGAGCCGTCGATATAGGCGACCATGCTGTGGATCACGGACTGCGGGTGGACCAGCAGCTCGATCTTATCCTCGGGAAGACCAAACAGGTGGTGCGCCTCGATGATCTCAAGCCCCTTGTTCATCAGGCTCGCCGAATCGACCGATATCTTGGCTCCCATGTCCCACACCGGATGCGCCACCGCTTGGGCCGGGGTCACGGCGGCCATCGCCGCCCGATCGAGGTCCAGGAACGGCCCCCCGGACGCGGTCAGAATGATGCGCTCGATCGCCTCCGATTGCTCGGAATCGAAGACCTGAAAGATGGCGTTGTGCTCGGAATCCACGGGCAGCAAGGTCGCCCCGCTGGCGCTCACCTCGGCCATCATCAGACCGCCGGCGCAGACCAGGCACTCCTTGTTGGCAAGCGCCACCACGGCGCCGTGCCGAATTGCCGCCAGCGTCGGCGCGAGCCCCGCGGCGCCGACGATCGCCGCCATCACCCACTCGGCCGGCAGGCTCGCCGCCTCGGCCAGCGCCTCGGCACCCGCCGCGACCGCGATGCCGGTGCCCGAAAGGCCATCCTTCAGCGCCGCGTAATGCCGGGGATCGCCAATCACCGCCATGTGCGGGCGCAGCGTGCGCGCCTGCTCGGCCAGCAGCTCGACGTTGGCGCCGGCGGTCAAGGCTTCGATCGCGAATGCCTGTGGCTGGCGGGCAATCAGGTCGAGCGTGTTGCGGCCGACCGAGCCGGTCGAACCCAGCACCGTAATGCGGCGTGGATCGCGCCCCGGATCGACCTTCAGAACGGCCCCAACCTCGCTCATGGGCTGACGAATGCGCTCATTCCGACGCCCAGCGCCAGTGCGGCGGCAAGCGGAGCGGCGAACAACAGGCCATCGGCGCGATCGAGCATGCCGCCGTGGCCGGGTATGAGGGCGCCGCTTTGCTTGACGCGAAAGTGTCTCTTTACGGCCGATTCGGCGAGATCACCTACCTGGGCGGCGAGCGAAAGGCCGAGGCTGGCGACGATCAGGCCCAAGCCCCGTGCCAGACCCGGTCCCGCGTAGGCGGCGCCCAAGCCCACCAGGGCCGCCAGACCGGTGCCGCCGAAGGCCCCCGCCCAGGTCTTTTTCGGACTGATTCGCGGCGCCAGACGCCGACCGCCGAAGGCGCGCCCCACCACGTACGCGCCGATATCGGTGGCCCAGACCACCGCCAACATCCAGACCACGACCTGGCGACCCTCGGCGAGGCCCTCGCGGAGCCAGATCAGCGCCGTGACCGGGACCGAGAGGTAGACGACGCCGAGGGCGACCCACAGCAATCCACGTTCCAGCGCCAGCGCCAGCACAAGCGCGACGGCGGCCAGCGCAAGCGTTGCGCCCAAGGCGAAAAGCGGCATGCCGCCGAGGGCGAGGCCGATCGCCGCGATTGGCGCGACGGCCAGGATCGACCCACCGAGGCCCGAGCCGCCGCATAGGCGATTCCATTCCCAGACCATGATCAGCACCGCCATGCCAACGACGATCGCAAACACCCAGCCGCCGACGTAGACCGCGGCCAACACGAGCGGCGCCAGTACCAGCGCTGAAACGACGCGCAATCCGAGTTCTCTGGTCGCCGGTTCAGCCACTCGTGGCACCGTAGCGCCGCTCTCGCTGCTGGAACTCCGCCACCGCGCCTTCGAGTTCGTGTTTGGAGAAATCGGGCCACAGGGTGTCGGTGAACACCAGCTCGGCGTAGGCCAGTTGCCAGAGAAGGAAATTGCTCAGCCGCTGTTCGCCGCTGGTTCGGATCAGGAGATCGGGATCGGGCACGTCGGCGGTCTCGAGATAGCGGGTAAAGGTCCCCTCGGTGATCTCGTCCACGCCCAGTCGGCCTGCCGCGACCTCTTCGGCCACTCGGCGGCAGGCGCGTACGATCTCGTCATGGCTTCCGTA
>CAYUNL010000040.1:2606-14878 GCA_964446055.1 uncultured Alphaproteobacteria bacterium
GTAATTGAGCGCCACCGAAAGGGTCAAGCTGGCGTTGGTGACCGTAAGCGCTTCCGCCTCGTCGATAAGGCTGATGATGTCGCGGGCGAGCGCCTGACGGTTGCCGATAAAGCGCAAGCGAACGTTGTTGGCGTGTAGATCCGCAAGCTGGCCACGCAGGTACACGCGCAACAGACCCATGAGATCGTCGATCTCGTTGGGCGGACGCTTCCAGTTCTCCGAGGAAAACGCATAGAGCGTGAGGTAGGGAATGCCGATCTCTCGACACGCCTCGACCACGGTGCGCACCGCGTCGGCGCCACGCCGGTGGCCCGCGATGCGCGGGAGTCCGCGCGCTTTGGCCCAGCGCCCGTTGCCATCCATGATAATTGCTACATGGCTCGGCAGCCGCGGCGGCAACTCGGAAGGCGCAACTCTCATGTCTTGACTTCTCTCTCCTGAGCCGGTGCGCACCACCCTAGACCTGCATGATTTCCGTTTCCTTGGCCGCCAGCGCCTCGTCGACGATCTTCGTAGTTTCGTCGGTCATTTGCTGGATCTCCTCCGACCACAAGTGGTGATCGTCCTTGGACATCTCACCGTCCTTCTCCATGCGTTTGAGGTTGTCCATGCCGTGGTGGCGTACGTTGCGCACCGCGATGCGCGCCTGTTCGGCGTACTTGGCGGCGACCCGCGCAAGCTCGATGCGGCGTTCCTCGGTCAATTCCGGTATCGGCACCCGAATTAGCTGACCCTCGGTCACCGGGTTGAGTCCGAGATCGGAATTCCGGATCGCCTTCTCGACCGCCTTCGTCAGCGACTTGTCCCATACCTGTACGGCGAGCATGCGCGGCTCGGGCACACTGATCGTTCCCACCTGGTTAAGCGGCATTTGGCTGCCGTAGGCCTCGGCCGTGATGGGCTCCAAGAGCGAAACCGAGGCTCGCCCGGTGCGCAGACCCGCGAATTCCTGCCGTAAGACCTCGACCGCGCCGTTCATACGGCGGCGAATGTCGGCAACATCGGGATCCGCCATAGCCTCACTCCCCTTCGCCGATCAGCGTCGAAGATCCCTTGCCGGTAACCGCGTCGATCAGCGCTCCGTCCGAGTGAATAGAGAATACCACGATTGGGATTCGGTTCTCGCGCGCCAGACTGATGGCCGAGGCATCCATCACCTTCAAGTTTCGCGTCAGCACCTCCTGATAGCTCAAGGTGTCGAATCTTTCGGCGTCGGGCACTTCGCGGGGATCGGCGGCGTACACCCCGTCCACTTGCGTCCCCTTGAGGAGTGCATCGCAACCCATCTCGGCCGCGCGCAGGGCCGCGGCGGTATCGGTGGAAAAGAACGGATTGCCCGTCCCCGCGGCGAACAGCACGACGCGGCGGCGCTCCAAATGGCGCACCGCGCGCCGGCGGATGTAGGGTTCGCACACGCTTTGGATGGGGATTGCCGAAAGAACGCGGGTCTCGACGCCGCGATGTTCCAGCGCGTGCTGCACCGCGAGCCCGTTGATCACCGTGGCCAGCATTCCCATGTAGTCGGCGCTGGCCCGTTCCATGCCGATGTCTGCGCCGCCCACGCCACGAAAGATGTTGCCCCCGCCGATGACGACACATAGCTCGATGCCCAGCTCGTGGACGGCTTGAATATCGCCGGCCAGGCGGTGCACGAAATCCCACTCGAGCCCGTAGGACTGGCTGCCCATAAGCGATTCGCCCGAAATCTTCAGGAGGACGCGGTGGTAGCTCGTTGATTTGGGCATACGCGGAGCCGGTGGATGCGGGACGCGGATCGGTCACCCAGGGACGGTGCCAGCGGCGGCAGTCATTCCCCCCGCGCCAGATGCGATCGCGGCACCCCTGTGATCCCGGCGGAACGCACCATACACCATCCGCGGCGGGCGCCATGTCCGAATTACGTCTGAGCGATGCCTTCGCCGCGAGCGAAGCGAGCGAAATCGGCGATCTCGACGGCGCTGCCGCAGTCCGCCGCCGCCGCTGCCAGCACCTTGGCGACCTTGGTTTCGTTGTCGATGACGAAGACCTGCTCCAGGAGCACCACATCGGAGTAGAACTTCCCCAGCCGGCCTTCGACCATTTTCTCGACGATGTCCTCGGGTTTGCCACTTTGGCGCGCCTCCTCGGCCAAGAGCGCGCGCTCATGTTGCACCAACGTCGCGTCCAGACCGGCGACGTCGATGGCCTGAGGGTTGGTCGCCGCAACGTGCATGGAAAGTTGTTTCCCGAGCTCCGCGAGCTCATCCTCCGCACCCTCGGATCGGAGCCCGACAAGGACGCCGATCCGGCCCAGGCCCGGCACCAGCGCAGCGTGTACGTACCCGGACAGGACCCCGTGCTCGACCGTGAGATAGGCGGCGCGGCGAAGGGTGATGTTCTCGCCCACGCTTGCGATGCGGTGGGCAATTTCCTCGGTCACGGTGCGCGAAGTCTCCGGGAACGCGGCGGCGGCAATCGCCTCGAGATCGCCCTCGTGCTCGAGCGCAAGGTCGGCCAGCGCGCGCACCAGGGACTGGAACACCTCGTTGCGGGCGACAAAATCGGTTTCGGAGTTGACTTCCACAAGCGCGCCCCGCTTGCCGTCGATCGCCAGCCCGACCAATCCCTCGGCGGCAACGCGCCCGGCCTTGCGAGCCGCCGCGGCGAGGCCGCGTGTACGTAGGAGGTCGATGGCCGCCTCCATCTCGCCATCGGCCTCGGCAAGCGCTCGTTTGCAGTCCATCATCCCGGCGCCCGTGCGTTCGCGGAGCTCCTTCACGTCGGACGCGGCGATCGACGTCATCTTATTTAATCCTTTGTCTTTAGAAATCACGTTAGTACGCTGATATTACAGTTAACTATCTCCCTTTCCCTCACTTTCCTCTGCTGTGGCCGCGGGGATTGGATCTTCGACCGGCGTGGCCTCGGGAGCCGGAGTCTCCGCGGGCTCTTCGACCGGCGCCGCCTTGGCAGCCGGACGTTCCGCCAGCGGTATCGGTTTGATCACGGTGGGCTTGGTCGTAGCCTCCGCTGGAGCCTCGGCGGCGGGCTCGTCAGGGGCCGGAGTATCCTCTGCCGGAAGTTCCTCCTCGGGCACCGTCTCGGCCTCGCCAACATCTTCGCCGGCGCGCGTCATCTCGGTTTGAATGCCGTCCAGGACGGCGCGCGCCATCAGGTCGCAGTAGAGCGTGATGGCGCGTAGCGCGTCATCGTTGCCGGGAATGCGGTAATCGATGCCGCTCGGGTCGGAGTTGCTGTCGATAATGGCGACGACAGGGATGCCCAGGACCTTGGCTTCCTTGATTGCGATCGCCTCTTTGTTGGTGTCGATGACGAACATGATGTCGGGCAGTCCGCCCATCTCTTTGATGCCGCCCAGCGAGCGCTCGAGCTTGCCGCGCTGGCGCGTGAGCTGAAGCAGTTCCTTCTTGGTCAGACCTTGATCTTCCTGCCCAAGCTGATCGTCTAGCTCACGCAGACGCTTGATCGAGTTGGAAATGGTCTTCCAGTTGGTCAGCGTGCCGCCGAGCCAGCGGTGGTTGACATAGTACTGGCCACAACGTTTGGCCGCGTCGGCGACCGCCTCGGAAGCTTGCCGCTTGGTAGAGACGAACAGTACCCGCCCGCCCGACGAGACGATGTCGCGTGCGACACCCAGCGCACGGTAGAGCAAGGGCACCGTTTGCTGGAGGTCGATAATGTGGATGTCGTTTCGCGCGCCGAACAGATAGGGCGCCATCGAGGGGTTCCAGCGCCGAGTCTGGTGCCCGAAATGGACACCCGCCTCCAGCAGCTGGCGCATGGTGAATGTAGGCAAAGCCATGGGTCGTTCTCTCCGGTTGGTCCGCCGCGGGCGCATGGTCCAGCCGCGCGGGATTCCCGCCGACAAGACACCGGATCGACCCCCGCTGTATCCGGGGGCCGCAAGCCCGCGTGAGATTTCAAGTTAGCAGGTTGATAGCCGCGCAAGCGCTTGCGCGCAAGGCTTTTCCGGGCTGGCTTCCCGGCTCAGATATCGACGACTTCGGTAATGCCCTCCAAAGTGGCGATGCGGGCGCGGAGTTCGGGCGATATCGCGAAACCGCCGGGTACGCTAACGTCGACCTCGCGGAACTCGCTCTGAAGGCTAATCTTGAGCCGCACCGAGCCACGTCCTTTCGCGGCGCCACCCAGGATGTCTTTGAGCGGCGCCAGCCCTGCCCCGTCATTGACGTGGACGATAAGGCCGGCGGCCGCATCGGCCGCGGCCAGCGCCAGATCGTCGATCGCCTGGGCGACGGTGCGCGGCGCGTCCCCCTCGATTCGCGCCTCGGCGGTAACCAGGATCAATTTGCCCGGCACGAGGTGCTCGGCCGAAGCCGCAAGGAGGTCGGAAAACACTGTAATCTCGTACTGATCGCTCGCGTCCGAGAGTTGGACGAAGGCGAATCGGTTGCCGCGAGAGGAACGTTGCTCCTGGACGTTAAGGACCATGCCGGTAAGCTTGACACTTCGCGCCTCGCCGTTGAATTGCCCGGCGAGCTCGTCGTGGCACACGACGTTGAGCCGTTTGAGCGAAGCCTCGTAAGCGTCCAGCGGATGAGCCGAGAGGCAAAAACCGATGGCTTCGAACTCGTGGGTAAGCTTTTCGGCGGCAAGCCACGGCTCGGCGTCGGGCAATGCCTGGGCCCCCAGTCCGGCGCGCCCCTCCTCGCCGAACAGGCTCGCCTGATTTCCGTCGCGCGCCGACGCCGCGGCGGCGGCGGTCCTCAATAGTGTTTCCGCCGCAGCAACGACGCGGGCGCGATTGGGCTCCAGGGAATCGAAAGCACCGGCAAGGGCGAGGTTGTCGAGTTGACGCTTTTGCACCGCACGCGGGTCGATGCGGCGCGCGAAATCGAGAAGGTCGACGAACGGCCCGTTCCGCTCGCGCTCGGCGATCAAGCTCTCCATTGCGGTACGGCCGACGTTTCGGATCGCAGCCAAGGCGTATCGGATCGCGCCGCCGCCTTCGCCGTCCTTGCCGCCGTTCGATTCGACGGTGAAGACCGCGCCCGAGCGGTTGACGTCGGGGTTGCGGACCTCGATGCCCAGGCGCTTGAGCTCGTGGCGAAATGCGGCGAGCTTGTCGGTATTTCCGGTCTCCAGGCTCATGGTCGCCGCGAAGAAGGCCAGTGGATGATTGGCCTTGAGCCACGCGGTCTGGTAGGCCAGCAGCGCGTAGGCCGCGGCGTGCGACTTGTTGAAGCCGTAGCCCGCGAATTTTGCCATCAGGTCGAAGATGTGCATGGCTTTCGCCTGCGCCAGGCCGTTCCCCATGGCGCCCTGAACGAACGTCTCACGCTGCGCGTCCATCTCGGATTTGATCTTCTTGCCCATAGCGCGGCGCAGTAGGTCGGCCTGACCCAGGCTGTAGCCCGCCAACACCCGGGCGATCTCCATGACCTGCTCCTGATAGACCATGACGCCGTAGGTCTCGGCCAGGATCGGCTCGATCGATTCGTGGAGGTAATCGGGTTCTTCGCGCTGGTGCTTGCAGTTGATGAAGCGCTGGATGTTGTCCATTGGGCCCGGGCGGTAAAGCGCGACCAGGGCGATGATGTCTTCAATGGAATCGGGCTTGAGGTGGCGGAGGACATCGCGCATGCCCGAACTCTCAAGCTGGAACACGCCCAGGGTGTCGCCGCGCCCCAGCATCTCATAGGTGGCGCGATCATCCAGCGGCAGCGCCGCGATATCGACCGCGACTCCGCCGGCGGCGAGGATGTGCTCTGCTTGCTCGAGAATGGTCAGCGTCTTGAGTCCCAGAAGGTCGAACTTCACCAGCCCCGCCATCTCGACGTACTTCATCGAAAACTGCGTCACCGGCATGTCCGATCGCGGGTCACGGTAGAGCGGGACGATCTCGTGAATCGGACCGTCGCCGATGACGACGCCGGCGGCGTGGGTCGAGGCGTGGCGGTAGAGACCTTCGAGCTTGGTCGCGATCTCCAGCATCTTGGCGACCCCGGAATCGCTGTCGCGTTCGTGCTGCAGCCGCGGCTCGCTGGCGATGGCCGCTGTGAGGCTCACCGGGTTGGCCGGATTGTTCGGTACCATCTTGCAGATGCGGTCGACTTTGCCATAGGGCAGGCCGAGGACGCGGCCAACGTCTCTGAGCGCGGCGCGCGCCTGCAGCTTGCCGAAGGTGATGATCTGCGCGACCCGGTCATGGCCGTATTTGTCGCGCACATAGCGGATGACTTCGTCTCGCCGGTCCTGGCAGAAATCGATGTCGAAATCGGGCATCGAGACGCGCTCGGGGTTGAGAAAGCGCTCGAACAACAGTCCGAAGCGCAGCGGGTCGAGGTCGGTGATGCCGAGCGCCCAGGCCGCGACCGAACCGGCGCCCGAGCCACGGCCCGGGCCCACCGGGATTCCCGATTCGTGGGCGTAGCGGATGAAATCCGCGACGATCAGGAAGTAGCCCGAATACCCCATCTCCTCGATGATGCCGACCTCGCGTTCGAGGCGCTCGAAGTAGGGCTCGGCCGCTGCCGCACGCTCTGCCGGCGCCATATCGGCCCCAAGCACGCGCTCTTCCAAACGCCGTTCCAGGCCCGCGCGGGCCAATTCGTTGAGCTCGTCTCGTTCGGGGCGCCCACTATCGGGCGTGAACACCGGCAGCATCGCCGCCCGCGGTTGCGGCCGATAGGCGCAGCGCTGGGCGACCACGATCGTGTTGTCGATGGCCTCGGGAAGATCGCCGAACAGCTCGCGCATCTCGAGTGCGGTCTTGAAGCAGTGCTCGGGCGTAAGGCGGCGTCGGTCGCGGTCGCTGACCGCAGCGCGCTGCTCGATGCAAATCAGCGCGTCGTGGGCCTCGAACATCTCCGCCTCCGAGAAGTAGACCTCGTTGGTCGCCACCAGCGGCAGCTGTTTCTCATAGGCGATATCAAGAAGCGCGGGTTCGATGCGCTGCTCCTCGGCAACCCCGTGGCGCTGGATCTCGATGTAGAGGCGGTCCGGGAAGGCGGCTTCGAGGGCGCTGAGAAGCCCGGCCGCGGCCTGCGTCTGGCCTTCGATGAGCAATCGCCCGAGCGCCCCGCTCGGGCCGCCGCTGAGTGCGATCAGGCCTTCGGAACGCTCCGCCAACGTCGTGAGCGAAACCTCGGGCGAGCGCCCGGGCTCGGTCTCCAGGAACGAGGCGGTGGAGAGCGCCAAAAGGTTTGCATAGCCGGCCTGGTCCTGGGCCAAGAGAACGATTCGGCCCAGCGCATCGCGAGAATCCCGGCCTCCGGCGGCGCCCATCTCACGCGACACGACGAGCGCGGTGCCGATAATCGGCTGGACACCCACCGCGGCGCAGCACTCCGAGAACTCGAGCGCGCCGAACAGGTTGCCCGTATCGGTGATCGCGACCGCCGGCATCTCGTCGGCTCGGCAAAGCGCGGCGAGATCGGGAATCTGGATCGCGCCCTCCGACAAGGAATAGGCCGTGTGGACGCGAAGATGGACGAATTCGGCGTGCGGCATATCGCGGCCCGAGACTTACACCCCGCCCCGGTCCACGTCATCGGGTACAGAGTGCGAACCGCGCAATTTCTTGGGGATTATCCGGGAACCAGGACACCATCGCGCAGGATGACGCGGCGGTCGGCGCGCTCGGCAAGCCTTTCGTTGTGGGTCGCCACCAAGGCGGCGACGCCGCGGTCGTTGGCGAGCGTGACGAGTTCGTTGAACACCGCATCGGCGGTCGATTGGTCAAGGTTGCCGGTGGGCTCGTCGGCCAGCAGCACCGTGGGGCCGTTGGCGAGTGCGCGGGCGAGGGCCGCGCGCTGTTGCTCACCCCCCGAAAGCTCGGACGGCCTGTGTGTGGTGCGCGCGCCGAGCCCAAACCGTTCGAGCAGCGCGACGGCGTGTACGCGCGCCTCGCCACGGGGAACTCCGGCGATCATCTGCGGCAGCATGACGTTCTCGACCGCGGTGAATTCTGGCAGAAGATGGTGGAACTGATAAACGAAGCCGATTTCCGAGCGGCGTAGCCGCGTCCGCGCGTCGTCCGAAAGCTCGCCACAATTGGCGCCGCCGATGATGATTTCACCCAACAACGCATCGCCCTTGCCCGCTTGATCGGGCCGGTCGAGAAGCCCGGCGATCTGCAGCAGCGTTGACTTGCCGGCACCCGAAGGCCCGACGACGGCCACCACCTCGCCCTGCCCCACCGCCAGCGAGACGCCGCGAAGAATGTGAAGCTCCACCTCGCCCTGGACGAACGTGCGGACGACGTTCTTGATTTCGATGGCGTTGGCGCCGGCCATGCGCTCATTCGTAGCGCAGTGCTTCGACGGGGTCGAGCCGGGCGGCGCGCCACGAGGGGTAGAGCGTCGCCAGGAACGAGAGCGCCAGGCTTACGCCGACCACCACCGCCACTTCGCCGCCGTCGATCTTCGCCGGCAGCTGCGAGAGGAAGTATATCTCTTCCGCGAACACCCGCGCGCCGGTAAGCGATTCGACGCCGCGCCGGATGGTTTCGATGTGGTCGACGAAGGCCAGCCCGGCGGCGAAGCCAAGCGCGGTGCCAACCACGCCGATGGCCGCCCCGGCGATGAAGAAGATGCGCAGGATCATGCCGCGCGTTGCGCCCATTGTGCGCAGGATGGCAATGTTCGGCCCCTTGTCCTTCACCAGCATGATCAGGATCGAGATGATGTTGAAGACCGCGACCAGGATGATCAGGGTAAGGATGATGAACATGACGTTGCGCTCGACCTTGAGCGCGTTGAAGTAGCGGCTGTTGACCTGACGCCAATCGGTCAGACGCACATCGGATCCCGCGGCCGAGAAGATGGCGGGGCGCAGCGTGTCCACGGCCTCGGGATCGCCGAGCATGACTTCCAGGCCGTGCACCTGTGCGGGGGAGCGGAAGTATATCTGCGCGGCCTCGAGCGGCATGAACACGAAACTCGAATCATACTCGAACATGCCCATCTCGAAGGTCGCGGCGATGCGGTAGGCGCGGCGTCGCGGCACCGTCCCGAAGGCGGTCGCCGTCCCCTGCGGTGACAAGAGATTGACCGAATCGCCGAGGCCCACGCCAAGCCGCTGGGCCAGCCGGTTGCCGATCACCACCACCTCGGTCCCGCCGTAATCGCCGAGCGTGCCCTCGACCACGTTCTCGGCCACCAGCGGGTGGCGAGCCAGGTCTTCAGGTCGCATGCCGCGCACGAAAGCGCCTGACCCGCGGGTGGCGCCCGTCGCCCATACCTGGCCGTCGATCACCGGACTGACACCGGCGACGCCGGTGACCGCGCGCACGCGGTCGGCCAAAGCGTCGTAACCCTCAAGCCCGCTTCCCCGGTCGCTGTTCTGGACGATGACGTGGCCGTTGATGCCAAGAATGCGAGCCAGGATATCGGCACGAAAGCCGTTCATCACCGACAGCACGATGATCAGGGTCGCAACGCCCAGGAAGATGCCCAAGAGCGAGAAGGCGGCGATGATGGAGACGAACCGCTCACGCCGCCGCGGCCGCAGGTAACGCGCCGCCACCATCCATTCGAAGGCGGGTTTCATGCCGCGCTCAGATGGCTCAGCGCCGAAGCCAGGGAAACCTCCTCCTTGTCCCCGTTGCGGCGCTGCTTGACCTCGACGGTGCCGCCGCGCAGGCCCTTGGGTCCGACCGTGACCTGCCAGGGCAAGCCGATGAGATCCATGGTCGCGAACTTGGCGCCGGCGCGCTCTTCGGTATCGTCGTAGAGCACGTCGATCCCGGCGCGGCGCAGTCCGTCATAGAGTTCGCGGGCGGCATCACCGCAGGCCGCGTCTCCGGGCTTCAGGTTGATCAGCCCGACCTTGAAGGGCGCGACCGCCTCGGGCCAGACGATGCCGTCCGAATCATGGCTCGCCTCGATGATTGCGCCGACCAGTCGCGAGACGCCGACGCCATAGGAGCCCATATGGACCGAGACCTCGCTACCGTCCGGCCCGGCTACCGAGGCACCCAGCGGTTCGGAGTACTTGGTTCCGAAATAGAAGATGTGGCCCACTTCGATGCCGGTGTGCTCGCGCCGCCGCGCTTGCGGAACGCCGCTATCCGCCCAATCGGTGTGTTTGTTGTCAACCGCGGCGTAATAGCGGCCGAGGAACTGGGTGATGGTTTCGGCGTCCGCGTCGGCGGCGATAGATTCGGCGTCAAGCTCGGTGATCTGCTGGTCGTAATAGAGCTGCGATTCGCCGGTTTCGGCAAGGATCAGGAACTCGTGGCTGAGGTCTCCGCCGATGGCGCCGGATTCGGCCTTGACTGGGATCGCGCTCAGCCCCATCCGGCGGAAGGTCCGGCTATAGGCTAGGTACATGTTGAAATACGAGCGCAGTGCGCCATCGTAGTCGAGATCGAAGGAATAGCCGTCCTTCATAAAGAACTCGCGGCCCCGCATGATGCCGAACCGCGGCCGCACCTCGTCGCGGAATTTCCACTGGATGTGATAGAGGTTCTTCGGCAGGTCGCGGTAGGACTTGATGGAGTGGCGGAAGATGTCGGTGATCAGCTCCTCGTTGGTCGGACCGTAGACCATGTCGCGGTCGTGGCGGTCGCGGATGCGCAGCATTTCCTTTCCGTAATCGTCGTAGCGCCCGCTCTCGCGCCACAGATCTGCCGGTTGAAGCGTCGGCATCAGGAGCTCCAGGCAGCCGGCCGCGTCCATCTCCTCGCGGGTGATCTGCTCGATCTTCTTCAAGACCCGGAAACCGAGCGGCAACCACGAATAGATTCCGGCCGAAACCTGGCGAATCATGCCGGCGCGCAGCATCAGCCGGTGCGAGACAATCTGCGCCTCGCTCGGGTCTTCCTTAAGCGTCGGCATGAAGTACGAGGCCAACCGCATGATCGCCTCCGCGGCACACCGCCGCTGGCGGGCGCAGTCAGATCAAACGCGGCGGACTCTAGGGAAAGCCCCGGCCCTTAGCAATGGCGGCCCGGTGCGGCCGCCATCGTTGGCCTTCAGAAGGTGATTACGAGGTCGGCGTAGAACTTCCAGTCGATGATGTCTTCGCGGTTGGTAAGCGGCGATTCGTAGCCGATACCGGCGATGACGTTGTCATTGATCCGATAGCGCGCCCCGCCGGCGGCGGTGATCACGGTCCCCGAATCGGTGGAGCCGAAGTTCAAAAGGTCGAAACCTTCGAAATCGCCGGCGGTGCGGTTGCCATTGTCGATGGTGCTGAACCCGTTTAGCTCGAGAATCGGGAAGAATTGCTCGAAGAGCTCATAATCGACGTGCGCCGAGTAGTGGACGAGGCTGCTGTCGTTGTCGGAATCCAGCGCGAAGTTGGCGCCGACATTGCCCTGAACGCCGAGCCGCTGCCATGCCTTGGCTCCGCTGACGAACAGATCGACAAAGCCCTTGCCCCTGCCCTGAAGGCTGATCCCGCGGTCTCCAGATCGCCCGTCGGCGGTTCGTACTCGATGCCCACGGATACGATGCTCTGGCGGGCGGGATCGGAATGCACCGCGTATTTCAGTCCGATCGAGATGTTCGCGAAGCCGTCCTCGTCGGGAAGGACGGCATCGAAATCGGCCCGTGCGTAACCGTCCTTGGAGGCGATTATTCCCAGCCGCTCGGTCAGCGCGAGCCGCAGTTCCAGCGCGTAGACGTCGATCGTCCCGCCCGTGGTCAGGAACGAATCCGGGATGTCGTAGTGCAAATATGCGGGGCGGGCCTCGGTCGTAATGTAGGGGGTCTCGTTGAAGAGCGGGTTGACCAGCGGGGGAACGTACCGCGTGTGCTTGCCCGCACCCAATGAGCCGTGAAAATCGAACTCGGGCATCCCGGCCTGGGCTGCCCCGGCGGCGAATGCCAGGGCGAAGACGGCGATCGCGGTACAGCGCAGGCGCATCGCGCCTGTTCGAATCCTGGTCATTTCCATCTCTTTCCCCATTTTGGACGCTCGCCATGCGTGTATTTCTGCAGCGAGTACATTAACAGATAGCAGATCGAAGCCCTTGTTTCGCTAGAAGCCGCTCTCGCGGCACGCCGCAATCAGTGCGGCGTCGGCGGTCCCACCCAGCGGCTGACCGTTGTAGGTTAGTTGGCCGTCGCGGAGGACAACCTTACCCAAATCAATCGCCGTATCCTCGAGGCCTGGCGGCGGCGTGGTTTCCAATAGCTCATATACGAGCGCGGTCACGTCGATGGAGATCTCCTCGGGAATGCTGATCTCGGAGGCGCCGAGATCGGCTGGCGCAACGGCGTTGCCGTGGACGTCGACACCGGGTTCGTAAGCGATGTCGGCGGCTGGGACGTGCTGCACCAGATTGCGGCACTGGGCCTCGG
>CAYUNL010000041.1:0-14544 GCA_964446055.1 uncultured Alphaproteobacteria bacterium
CGTCACCGTGCCTCACGACGCCCTCTTGGTGCGGGCGGCGGAACCCCAGGGGCCCAGCCCGCCCGCTCAGGCGTGGTGGCTGATGCGCCCGCGGCGGCACTCTGCGGCGAGCGCCGCGAATCCCTTGCCACTCACACGGATAAGGCTCTCGTGGTCGCCCGCCTCGAAGTAGACGTCCGGCAGGTCAGAGAGCGACTCATCGAGTACCACATCGATCCCGTAAGCCGCGCCCAGCGGGGGCACGGCGCCCACCTCACAATCCGCGAACAAGGTCGCGATTTCGCCTTCCGATGCGAGATTGAGCTGCCGCTTCGTCAGATCGTGGATGGTGTGGAGCTCGACCCGGTGAGTGCTTGGCACAACCGCCAGGAGGTACCCCTCCTCGTCGTGCAAGACCACGCTCTTCGCCAGGTGCTCGCCGCTGACGTGCGCGGCCTGCGCCGTGGTCGAGCTTGAGTAGGTGCGAGGGTGCTTGACCACCTCGTAATCGACGCCAGTGCCGGCAAGATGCTCCTTGAGCTTTTTGGCCACCGTCATCGCGCTTCTCCCTTCGGTTCGCAGCCACTCGCCCAACACTCACGTTGGAGTTTAAGATGGCTACCGTCACTGATCCAAATCAATCGCGGCGCGGTATGATCGCGAGCGAGGGCCGGCGATGGACTTCGAGCTTTCCGACGAGCAGCGTGCGTTTCAAGAAACCGCGCGCGCCTTTGCCGCAGAGCGGTGGGCGCCCCACGCCGCCGATTGGGATCGCGAATCAGTGTTTCCCGAGGACGCGTTGCGCGAGGCGGCGGGTCTGGGTTTCGCCGCGGTCACGGTGGGTACCGAGCACGGTGGCTCGGGCCTGGGGCGGCTCGAAGCCACGCTGATCGTCGAGGAACTCGCCGCCGCCTGCGCCTCGACCGCCGCCTACCTCTCCATCCACAACATGGCGGCATTCATGGTCGATGCCTTCGGCACGCCGGAACAGAGGCGGGCGTGGCTACCCGATCTCTGCGCGATGACCCGATTCGCGAGCTATTGCCTGACCGAGCCCGGCGCCGGTTCGGACGCGGCCTCGCTGTCGACGCGGGCGGTCCGCCGGGGCGATGAATACGTGCTCAACGGCACCAAGGCGTTCGTCTCCGGCGCCACCCGTTCGGACCTCTATGTCTGCATGGCGCGGACCGGTGGTGAGGGCGCGCGCGGCATCTCGTGTCTGGCGGTTGAAAAGGATGCTCCCGGGCTTGGCTTCGGCAAACTCGAGACCAAGCTCGGATGGCACAGCCAGCCGACCGCCATGGTCACCTTCGAGGATTGTCGCGTGCCGGCGGCCAACCGCATCGGCGCCGAGGGCGAGGGATTCAAGATCGCGATGCAGGGCCTCGATTCGGGCCGCCTCAACATCGCGGCCTGCTCGCTGGGCGCGGCGCGGACGTGCTTCGAGGCCGCGCGCACCCACATGCTCGACCGCCGCCAGTTCGGTCGGCCGCTGGCCGAATTCCAGGCGCTCCAATTCAAGCTCGCCGATATGGCGACGGAACTCGAGGCGGCGCGCCTCTTGGTGCACCGGGCCGCCGCCAAGCTCGATGCCGGCACCGACGGCGGCACCATGTACGCAGCCATGGCCAAACGATACGCGACCGATGCCGGGTTCCAGATCGTCAACGAGGCACTGCAGATCCACGGCGGTTACGGTTATTTGGCCGACTATCCGTTGGAGCGCTTTCTGCGCGACGTCCGCGTCCACCAAATCCTCGAAGGGACCAACGAGATCATGCGCCTGATCGTCGCCCGCAGGCTTCTCGACCTCTAGCGCATCGGGGCGATGCCGCGGGTGGCCGATATCCTGTTCGAGCGCGTCGGGCGCGTCGGTGTCATCACGCTCAACCGGCCGCGGGCCCTGAACGCGCTGACCTGGGGGATGGCTCGGCATATGCGCACCCGGCTCCGAGAGTGGGCCGCCGATGCGAGAATCCGCGCGGTCGTGATCGGCGGCGCCGGCCCGCGCGCATTCTGTGCCGGTGGCGACATCCACGTGATCTATCGGCGCCGGCACATGGACCGCGGGCCGCTGCGCCGGTTCTATCGCGACGAATACCGGCTCAACGCGGAGATCAAACGCTTCCCTAAGCCCTACATCGCACTCTTGGACGGCATCGTCATGGGCGGCGGAGCCGGCATCGCCATGCATGGTTCACACCGGGTCGTCACCGAGAACGTGGTCTTCGCCATGCCGGAAACGGGGATCGGCCTGTTTCCCGACGTCGGCGCGACCTATGTCCTGCCCCGGTGCCCCGGAGAGATCGGCATGTACCTCGGCCTAACCGGCGTCAAACTGGGCGCCGCCGACGCCCGCTACGTCGGCGTTGCCACCGCCTTCGTGGCCGCGGAGCGCCTCGAGAAGCTCGTCCGGGACCTCGCAGGTGATGCCTTCGACGGCGACGCATTCGCCATCGTAGACAGCATCCTCGAACGCCACTGCGGGGCGGCTGGCGCGCCGCCGCTGGTCCCGCGGCGCTACGATATCGATCGACATTTCGGCAAGGCGACCCTCGCCGAGGTCATGGAATCATTGGAATCGGCGGACGATGACTGGGCGGCCGCGTTGGTGGCGAGCCTGGGCAGCAAATCCCCGACCAGCCTGGCGGTAACGTTCCGCCAACTTCGAGAGGGCCGAGGGCTCGATTTCGCCGCCTGCATGCGGCTCGAGTACCGTCTGGTGACCCGTTTCATCGAGGGTCACGACTTTTATGAGGGCATCCGCGCGGCGGTCATCGACAAGGACCGATCGCCCAAATGGATTCCCGCTTCGTTGGACGAGGTATCGTCCGCGGATGTGGATCGCTACTTCGCAGCTATGGGCCGCCGCGAAATGCGCCTCTAGAGAGGAAACCTATGTCAAGGATCGGATTCATCGGGCTCGGCAACATGGGCGGGCCAATGGTGCGCAACCTGCTTGGAGCGGGCCACTCGGTTCGGGCCTTCGACCTCGTGCCCAGGGCGATCGACGATGCACGTGCGGCGGGCGCCGAGGCCGCCCCCTCGGTGGCCGACGCCGCCACGGGCGTGGACGCGGTGATCACCATGTTACCAGCCGGCCGCGACGTACGGACAGTTTACCTGGGCGAAGGGGGTATCCTCGACGCGGTCGACCCCAGCACGCTCTTGATCGATTGTTCAACCATCGACGTCGGCACCGCGCGTAAGGTCGGCGCGGCGGCGACGGCGAGCCGATTGGAGATGATCGACGCGCCGGTATCGGGCGGAGTCGCGGGCGCCGAGGCCGCCAGCCTGACCTTCATGGTCGGCGGCACCGATGCCGCGGTCGGGCGCGCCCGGCCGATCCTCGAGGCCATGGGCAAGACGCTCGTCCACGCCGGCGACGCCGGCAACGGCCAAGCCGCGAAGATCTGCAACAACATGATCCTCGGGATCTCGATGATCGCGGTCGGTGAGGCCTTCGTGCTTGGCGAGAAGCTCGGTCTGACTCACCAAAAGCTGTACGACGTCGCCGCGGCTGCGTCCGGACAATGCTGGTCGCTCACCAGCTACTGTCCCGTGCCTGGCCCGGTGCCCGCCTCGCCCGCCAATCGCGACTACCTGCCCGGCTTCACCGCGGCGATGATGCTCAAGGACCTGCGCCTCGCCCAGGAAGCGGCGCAGTCCGCCGATGCCGCCACGCCGCTCGGGGCCGAGGCGGCGGCGCTCTTTGCGCTGTTCGCCGCCGCCGGCCACGCAGACAAGGACTTCTCAGGTATCATCACCATGCTTCGGGGCGCGGAGTAGCCGCGTTCCGGCGGCGGGCACTTAACGGCGCCCGAGAAGGAGAACCAGCATGCCGCGCGATCCCCGCTACGACCCACTGTTCGAACCGATTCGCATTGGCCCGAAGACCCTCAAGAATCGTTTCTTTCAGGTACCCCACTGTATCGGCGCCGGTTCGACCCGGCCCGGCGCCGATGGCGCCCACCGCGGCGTGAAAGCCGAGGGCGGCTGGGCGGCGGTGTGCACCGAGGCGATCATGATTCACCCCGAGACCGAGCACTCGGTCATGGATCTGCACACCATTTGGGACCCGGGCGACGTCATCAACCTCCGGCATATGGTGGATTCGGTCCACGAGTGGGGAGCGCTCGCGGGGGCCGAGCTCTGTCATACCGGTGGCACCAGCGGCAGCCTGGATACACGCTACGTGTGCCCGGCCATCTCCGCCTTCGCCACCAGTCACGTGCCCCAGACCTACGCCGTCGAGGCTGACGAGGAGGATCTGCAGCGGGTCGTCGAGATATACGCCGCTGCCGCCGAGCGCGCGGTCGACGCCGGATTCGACATCGTCTACGTCACCGGCTCGGCCGGCACCTTCCCCGAGCGCGCCTTGTCGAAGAGCTACAACCGGCGCACCGACCGCTACGGGGGCTCGCTCGAGAACCGGGCCCGATTTGCCATCGAGGTGCTCGAGGCCCTCAACAAGGTGGCGGGAGCCACCTGCGCCATCGCCTACCGGCTGACGATGGACCACCTGCGCGGCGCCCAAGGCCTCGAGGCCGGCGACGAGGCGATCGGCTTCATCGAGCTGGTCAGCCGGCTCGATCTCGTCGATCTGTGGGACCTCAACCTCGGCGACCTGGACGAGTGGGCCGAGGACGCGGGCCCCTCGCGCTTCTACGAGTCCAACCATCAGGCGCCGTGGACACGTGGGGCGAAATCGATCGCCAAGGTCCCGGTCCTCGGCGTCGGACGCTTCACCGACCCCGACGTGATGCTGCGGGTGGTCACATCCGGCCAGTACGACATCATCGGCGGCGCCCGACCCTCGATCGCCGATCCCTGGCTTCCACGCAAGATCGACGAGGGCCGCGTCGAGGACATCTGCGAATGCATCGGCTGCAACGTCTGTGCCGCCCGTTTCCAATACGGCGTACCGATCGCCTGCACCCAGAACCCGACGGCGTTGGAGGAGTATCGGCGCGCCTGGCACCCCGAGCGCTTCGATGCCGCCGCCGAACCCGGCTCGGTGATGGTCGTCGGCGCCGGACCGGCCGGATTGGAATGCGCCCGGGTGTTGGGCAAACAAGGCTACGCGGTGCACCTTTGCGAAGCCGCGCCCGAACTCGGCGGCCACCTCAGGGACGTCGTCCGGCTGCCCGGCCTTGCCGAGTGGGGCCGGGTGATCACCTATCGCGAGACCCAAATCAACCAGATGACCAACGTCGAGGTCCTGCGCGGACTGGGGCAAGTCACCGCCGACGATGTCCTGGCCTTCGACGCCGAGAAAGCGGTGCTCGCCACGGGCGCGCGTTGGGCCGACGACGGGGTCAGCCCGTGGAACCTTGACCCCATCCCGGGGGTCGACGCCTCGCTGCCGGCCGTGGCGACGCCGGAGCAGGTGTGGGCGGGCAAGGAGATCGGCGATCGGGTGGTGGTGCTCGACGGCGATGGCTACTTCACCGCCATCGGCCTCGCCGAGATGCTCGCCGATCGCGGCAAGCGGGTGGTCATCGTCACCGCCTTCGACACGGTCGCGCCGTTCACCGAGTACACGCTGGAATCCGCCAACCTGAGGCGCATGATGCTGGAGAAAGGCATCGGCCAGCGAATCGCCCACTGGGTGGAAAGCATCGAGGTCGCCACCGAGACGCGCGTCACCGTCTACAACGTCTATCGCGACGGTTATCGGCGCCATACCGAGGCGCGCACCGGCGAGCTGCCGCGGCGGGTGGGGACCGAGGTCGAGGTCTTGGCCTGCGACTCCGTCGTCCTGTGCACCTCGCGGCGGCCCAATGATTCGCTCTACCGGGACCTCAAGGCCCGCAAGGAGGAGTGGGTGAAGAACGGGCTTGCGGGCGCGTGGCGCGCCGGCGACTGCTTCGCGCCGCGCATCATCACCGATGCCGTCTTCGACGGCCACCGCGTAGCCCGCGAGATCCACTCGCCCAACCCCGAGCGGCCCCGGACCATGCTTCGCGAGCGCCCGATCTGGGGCAACGAGACCTACCCCAAGCTCGGCGATCCCGTGCTCTGACGGGGCGGGACCCCTACCCTAGTGGTAGGAAATCTTCGGAAACCAATCGCTGCCGCGGCCCTCGGGAGTGAGGTCGAAGACGTTCTAAAGCGGCCAAATGAGGTCGGCGTGACGCGGGTGCTGGCCGGACTCGGGCGCGACGTGAAAGAGCTCGACGTCATAGGAATGGTAAACTCGCTCGTCGGTCTTGCGAAAGACGTTGATGGCCGGCAGCTGCGCTCCGTCCGGCGTCTCGGCAAGGTAGTCGACGTTGTAGGCATTGTTGGCCGAGGACACGAGCGCCAGGTTTCGCCAACCGCGCAAGGATGCCCACTCCCTAAGCTTCGCGATCGGCGCCCGGGCAACAACGGCCAGGTTGACGCGGTCGCCAATATGGGGGGCGCTTCCGTCCAGGCTGTCCAGGAGCGCCGTGCACATCGGGCAAGGCGTGCTTGCGTCCGTCGCGAACATGAAGCTGTAGACGACCAGCGTGCTCTTGCCGTTGACGAACAGCTCGGAGAATCGGGTTTGCGTTTCTCCATCGCCCTCGGCGAAGATATAGTCTTCCTTTAGTTCGCCGCCAAGCGGGAGGCCGCGTCGAAACGCCGCGACCTCCTCGATCTCGCGCCGCAAACCGAGCTCGCGCTCCAAGAGCACGTCGCGCGAATGGCGATACTCCTCGCTCTCGCCAGGAAATCGCTTGTCGTGAAAACGACCCACGCTCAGCTGCCTTGCTCGGGCGCCGGGGTCATCAGCGAGATCGTCGCCCCGACAGGGTCGGTGATGACCGCGATGCGGCCGATGCCGGGAACGTCGAACGGTGGCGCTTTCACCGTACCGCCCGCGCCCTCGACCTTGGCCACCGCCGCATCGACGTCGTCGACCGCGACGTAGCCCATCCAGTGCGGCGGCACGCCTTCGAACTGCGGTCCTTGCATCTTGAACATGCCGCCGATGTCGGTGCCTTTGGACTGAAAGATCGTGTAGGTGCCGCCCTCGCCCATGTCCATGTCACGGCCCGTCCAGCCCAGAACGGCGCTGTAAAAGTCGCTGCACTGATCGGGATCGGTGGTGACGAGTTCGTTCCAGTAGAATGTGCCGTGATCGGCCATTGTTCTCTCTAGCCTCCTTATTCGGCCGCTTCCTGCTCGGGCGGGAAGGGATTGGTCCTGGCAAAGCTCTGGCGCGACGAGACGCGCTCAAACCAGCGGTTGATGTTCGGCTTGCCGTCCAAGAAACCTGCACCTTCCGGCACCATCGGAAGGTGGGCGACGGCCGGAGCGTAGACGAGATCGGCAAGCGAGAGGGAATCACCGGCCAGGAAGTCGCGCCCCTCGAGTCCCGCTTCCAGGACCGAAAGCTGATTCTCGACCTCCGGTATCCGGCTCTTGATCTTTTCCTCGTCCGAAACCTCGCCGCGCCGCGGCTTGGCCAGCCGTTCGACCACGATATCGGTGACCAGCGCGGGGTAGATGTAATCGACGTAGGCCGAAAACCACTGCAGCATCATGGCCTTGTCTTGAGCGCTTGAGGGCTGCAGTGCGGGTCCGTCAAACGTCGCGTCGGCGTAGGTGCAGATGGCCAGCGTCTCGTAGAGCACGAGATCGCCATGCCGCATTGCGGGAACCTTTCCGAAGGGATGCAGTTTGCGGTGCTCGCCGGTCGAGAAGTCGATCTCCTCGAAGGCGTACGGTACACCCTTTTCATGAAACGCCATTCGCGCGGTGCGCGCATAAGTCGAAGGCGCTACACCATAAATAATCATACTCGACATGATCTTACCTCCTCTTCTTGAAGTTATATATCAGCCCAGCGCTTGTTCGAGGCAGACGAAGGTGCTCGTCCAGCCGTGCTGGTGCTGGTCGCGCGATTCGACGCTCAAGAAGCGCTCGTGGGTCAGTACCACCTCGGTCATGTCACCGAGGTCGCGGAATTCCACCGTCACTAGCGTCTCCTCCGGGCCGCCCATCGGCGGGTTCCAGGCCCAGGTGAATGCGAGCCGCTCGGGGGCTGCGATTTCGGTGTACTCACCGACAACCGCCATCTCGGTGCCGTCGGGCGCCCGCATGCCGGCGCGGTAGCGCCCGCCCACCCTAAGGTCGATCTCGGCGTCAGGCGAAACGAAACCCTCGGGTCCCCACCACTGCTTAAGGTGCTCGGGTTCCGTCCACGCGGCGTAAACTTGCTCGCGGGGCGCGGCGAAGGTGCGGTTCATATTTAGAAACGTGTCGGGATCAGGGGTCGTTGCTGGGTTTGCATCGGCCATCGGTCGGTTCCTCCTTGCTTTGCTGTTCGTAGTTCTGTCGTTCGAGGTAATCGGAGAGTCGGTCGAAGCCGCTCTCCCAAAAACTGCGCCACGTCGCGACCCAGTCGGTGGCTTCACCCATCGGTTTGTCTGGGCCGCCGTTGTTCGCCACGATCCTGAGCGCCATCGCTCACAAGGCCTGCTCCAGGCAGTCGAGCGAGCTTGACCAG
Source organism: uncultured Alphaproteobacteria bacterium (assembly GCA_964446055.1). Taxonomy (GTDB): domain Bacteria; phylum Pseudomonadota; class Alphaproteobacteria; order VGEJ01; family VGEJ01; genus CAYUNL01. The sequence continues at coordinate 8,459 of CAYUNL010000041.1, forward strand.
CCGTGACGGTGATGGTCGCGCGATTCGGCGCTGCCAAAGCGCTCGTGGGTGAGCGCCACCTCGGTCATATCGCCGAGATCACGAAACTCTACGGTCACCAACGTTTCCGGGCTATCGGCGGTATGGTCTCCCTCCCAAGACCAGGTGAAGACCAAGCGCTCCGGTGGCGAGACCTCGGTGTACTCACCGCCCACCCATCGGTCCCCTTCCGGGGTGCGCATACAGGTCCGATAACGCCCGCCGGTCCTCAGATCGATCTCTACGACGGGCGCGGATACGCCTTCGGGGCCCCACCACTGCTTGAGGTGTTCGGGCTCCGTCCACGCCGCATAGACTTGGTCGCGCGGCGCGGCGAACGTACGGGTGATATTGAGGAATGTGTCGGGATTAGCGGTCGCGACTGGGCTTGCCATAGACATCGCTCTCTCCTCCTACTCGCGTTCTTTCTGTTGCCGCTCGAGATAAGCCGACAGGCGATCGAGCTGCCCCTCCCAGAACCCTCGAGTGTTCGTAATCCAATCCGCGGCCTCGTTCATAGGCTCGGGTGAGAGATGACAGCGGCGTACGCGCCCTTCCCTCCGCCTGGTGATAAGGCCGGCATTCTCCAAGACGTTAAGGTGCTTGGTGACAGCGGGCAGCGACATATCGAACGGCGCCGCGACCTCGCCCACGGAGGCATCGCCCGAGGCGAGGCGCGCCAGGATGGCGCGCCGAGTTGGATCCGACAGCGCGGCAAACGTCAGATCCATCGATTTCGTGCTGGCGCTGACCATGATCCGAGACGACTGCTACCGGACAATGCTTAACCATCCGGTTAAATATAGACTGGTCGAGCGGCCTGTCAAGCCGTTTGGCAGCCTCTCAGGTCGGCCACGGCGGTGCGCCGAACACAAACGGGTGGACGCCCATGAAAACAACGTACACAGCCAGCCCAATGGCCAAGCGCCACCAGCCGATCTCGCGCAGGCTGATCCGGGTGCGGCCGGCAAGCGCGGCGGCGAAGGGAAACCACGAAGTCTGCGTGGCGAGCGGCGTCCACGCCTCGCCCAGCCGCTTGCGATGCTTGGCGTCGATCCGCAGCGGTCCGAACAGCGCCACGACCAAGAGTCCGCCGAACAACAATAGCGACGACGTGTCCCCGTTGGCGACCAGGTGCGCCGCGGCCCACAGGCTCAGTCCCCACATGATGGGATGCCGGGTGATGCGTACGATGCCGACGACCGGTGCCTCTACTTGGCCCTCGTCATTGGGTGTGCGGGTCGTCGCGTTCGGCGTGGCGGCACCGCACACGACTAGTATCGAGGCGAAAGGCATGACGACCGTGGGGATCCACGGAAGCCAGGCGGCATCCCACAGTGCCACCATGGGGGCATCGTGGTAGGCCCAACCGATCCACCCCAATCCGAAGATCGAGGCCAGCGCGAATAGCCCGCCATAGACGCGCTCGCCAGTCAGCGCCACGATCGTATCGCGGAGTGGCGTTCCCGAGATCAACAAGTGGATGCCGGCGAAGAAGGCGACCGCCGCCGCAAGCCAAATCGTGGATCCAGTCATCGGTTATGCCTCTCCTTCGACGGCAACGAGCCCGAGCGCGACGCGGCCGCGGCGGGTAAGCTTGCATACCAGCCACTCCGGCTTGGTCGGGTTGGCGAACCAAAGCTCCGCCCAGCCCTCGCGAATGCAGGCACGCACCGTTGCCGCACCGATCTCTCGGCCATTGGCGTCGAACAGCGGCAGCTTACCTCCGGGTTCCGCGAGACCGCGCTTGAGATAGCGCCGCTGGGCGAGGCTTGGCCGATTCGCGGGCACGCCGTCGCGCCCCTCACTCCATTCGACGACGCGTCTGAGAACCTTGCCGAGCGCCTCGTCGAAGGCAATGATGGCGGCGCGCGTGCTAACCCCGGTGGCGCGTGCGGTGTGCTCGAAGGTCTGCGAGGCGACGATCTCGCGGCGCGGCTGGCGGATTAGCTTGGCGTTGATACGCACGCGTACGAGCGGCGGAGAATCGGGATCCTCGTATTCGGCTTGGAACTCGCGCAGGTCGCTTCTGAGATTGTAGTCCGAGCGCAGACCGATGGCCTCGCGACCGACGGCGACGATCCTGGCGGTATTCTCGAAAGACTCGACCAGCAGGGTCTGGATCAGGCGCGGCGCGCGCTCGGTCCACCTCGCGCCCGCGAAATACTGAAGCTCCACCGGATCGGTACGGATGGCAATGCTTTGCGTCGCGAGCGCGCCGGCGGCCCGTGGCTCCTCGACCACGAGTTGGCGCGTGCTGGTCGGAAGATCGTCGCGGAAGGTGCTTTTCGGCGTGAGCGTGTAGAGCGTGGGGGGCGGACCCGGATCGGGCAGCAACCCGCCACACCCGCCCAGTACCGTGGCAAGCGCAACCGCGGTCAGGCACCGCAAAAGTTGGGGCCGTAGCCGTCTCATTCGGCTTCGAAACCCTGGTCCGAGGAGCCGAAGAAGAACTGCGTCGGGTCGGATTCCAGCCGGTCGGCAAGCCGCGAAAGCCCGGTCATCAAGACCCGCATGTCGCTGATCATGCCGGAAAGTTCGTACAGACCTTCGGTCGCAAAATCGCCGATCGGCTCGCGGTTCTCAGCCACCAGCGCATTGAGCTGCTCGGAGGTTGCGGTGACGGACTGGGCAGTCTGCCGCGCGTCCGCGAGTACGAGCCGGAGGTCGTTGGCTACCACCTGGTCGAGCCCGGTAAGCGCTCCGCGGGCGACCGATAGCGTGGCGTCGGCACTGTCGGCAAGTTGACCGACATCGCTTTCGAGGGTGGTCACCAAGTCGTTCACCCCTGCCGAGGCCTCGCGCATTTCAAACGTTGCCTCTTCGATGTTGTCGAGAATGCGGACGAAAGTATCAGATTTACTCGCTAGCGCATCGCTGACCTTGCTCGCATCGGCGAGGATCGTCTGCACCGATTGACGGTTGTCCTTGTTCAGGAGATCCACGGCTTCGGTGGTCAGGACGACCAGTTGGGACAGGAGTTCGGGCGCCCCGGCGAATAGCTGCTGAAACGAGGACGGCTTGGAGCGGATCACCGGAAGCTCTTGGCCCGTCTTGGCGCTAAGCGAAGCGCTATCGGCGCCGCCCCCCGTGATCTGAATCAACGATACGCCGGTGATGCCCTGGAGCTCGAGCGTGGCCACCGAGTCCTCGCGGATCGGTGTGTTGGCCGCGACCTCGACGGTCACGCGGACCCGCGAGCTGTCGTCGGGGTCGATGACGACCTCGTTGACGGTGCCCACCGGTATTCCCCGATACAGCACGTTGCTCGCCGAGCTCAGGCCGGTGACCGAACCCTCGAAGAAGATGTGGTAGGCGTTGAACTCGCGGTCGATGTCGACCTTGGCAAGCCAAGCGACGAAACCAACCATGCCGACGACAAGAACAAGGACGAAGGCGCCGATGAAAAGATGATTCGCGCGGGTCTCCACAGCCCCTAGACCCTCACTCGGTCGCCAAAGCGCGTGCGCGCGGACCGTGGAAGTACTCGCGCACCCAGGGATGGGTCTGCTGCAGCATGACCTCCATCGGTCCCTCGACCATTACCTTCTTGTCGGCAAGAACCGCGATACGGTCGCAGATCGCGTGCAGGCTGTCCAGATCGTGGGTGACCATGAACACCGTCAATCCGAGCGCCTCGCGCAGCCGCAGGATTAGTTCGTCGAATGCCGCGGCGCCAATCGGATCGAGCCCGGCCGTCGGCTCGTCGAGAAACACGATCTCTGGATCGAGTGCGAGCGCCCGGGCGAGGCCGGCACGCTTGCGCATCCCGCCCGAGAGCTCTCCCGGATACTTGGTCGCCGCCTCCACCGGCAGACCGACCATGCTGAGTTTCAGCGCCGCGATCTCGTCGACCAGGCGTTGCGGCAAGTCAGTGTGCTCGCGGAGCGGCACCTCGATGTTCTGGGCCACCGTCAGCGAGGAAAAGAGCGCCCCATCCTGGAACAATACGCCCCAGCGCTCCTCGAGCCGCCACATCCCCGAGTCGGAGCACTCGGTCACACTTTCACCCAATACCTCAATGGTTCCGGCGGCGCTGCGGATCAACCCGACGATCGTGCGCAGCAGAACGGATTTTCCGGTGCCCGAGCCGCCCACGATGCCGAGTATCTCGCCGCGCACGACGTCTAGGTCGAGGTCATTGTGGATTACCTCGGCGCCGAACCGTGTTGCCAGGCCTCGAACCTTGATGACGATGCCGTTAGACGCGCCAGTCATCCTCACACCCCAACGTAGGCGAAGAAGATCGAGAAGAAGGCGTCGACGACGATGACCAAGAATATCGAGATGACGACCGAGCGGGTGGTGCGCCTGCCGACGCTTTCCGCGCCGCCCACGACCCGCAAGCCTTCGTTACAGCTAACCAGCGCGATCAGAATCCCGAATACCGGCGCCTTGATGATGCCGACCCAGAATGCCCACAGGCCCACCGCTGAATTGAGACGCTCGATGAACGCGGCGGGCGAGATTCCGAGCGCCACCCACGCCATTACCCCTCCGCCCAACAGGCCCATGAGGTCCGCGAAGAAGGCCAACAAAGGCATGGCGATGGCCAGCGCCAACACGCGCGGCAGCACCAGAATCTCGACCGGGTCAAGCCCCAGCGCACGCAACGCGTCAACCTCCTCGTTCGCTTTCATCGAACCGATATGGGCGGTGAAGGCGCTGCCGGAGCGGCCGGCAACCACGACGGCAGTCAGCAAGATGCCCATCTCACGCAACACGGCGACCGCGACGAGGTTGACCGAGAAGATCTCCGCCCCGAACCGCTGCAGTTGGGTTGACCCCTGATAGGCGAGAACCACGCCAATCAAGAATGCGATCAAGCCGACGATGGGGACGGCGTTCAAGCCCGCCTTCTCAAGGTGGTGAACGAGCGACGTCATGCGCAGGTGGCGGGGGCTTCGCAGCCCGCGCAAAAAGGTGGTCAGAACCGCACCCACCAGGCTCAGGATCTCTCCGGTTTCGCGGAAGCCATCCGCCACCCCCTCGCCGACTTCGGTCAAGACGACAGCCAAGAGGTTGCGCCTTTGCGGCTCGATCTCGCAGGGCTTGTCGTTGGCACGAATCTGGTCGAGCAGGACCGTATGCTCGGGTCTCGCGCCACTGATCTCGGTCGCATGCCCGGCGCCACGCCAGGCGTTTGCGGTACGGTAGAGAATCCAGGCGCCGGCGGTGTCGAGAACCTCCACGCCAGCAATATCGATGCGGATCGGCTTGCCGGCCGCCGGCCTCATATCGCGCAGTTCCGAATCGAGCGCGGCAACGCCGCCGACATTCCACCGTCCGCGCGCCTGCAAAACCAGAGCACCGGCCTCTTCGGCCGTGGTCATCCACGCCGCTGGTCGCATCGGTGCAGCCATGAGAACCCTGCTCCGCCTGACAGCGCCGTCTTTGCTCAGCTCGAAGATGGCACGACGGACCGCTCCCGATCAAGCAACGGCGGCGTCGACCATAGACAGGCCAGCGGCAATTCGCTAAGACGTGTCACGCGCGTTCGCGACAGGGATACCTCAATGGCCAACCTCGACGATGACACCACAAAGGCACTCATCAAGATGTGCCGGCAGCTGTATCCGCACGACTTTCTGGGCGACATGTACTACGCCAAGGTCGTCGAGGTAATCGACGAGCAGGCCGGAGCCGACGAAACCTACAAGGCGTTGATCGCTGATGGCGTCAAGGGCCTCGACGCCGTGTTCAAGATCGATTTCGTCGAGCTCAGCAACGGCTATCAGGTCCAGGCGCTCGAGGCGATCGAAGGCTCGGAGTTCTTCGAATCGGTACGCAAGGACACGGTGAAGCATCTCTACAACAACCCGTTGGTGTGGCGATACTTCGGCTACGAGGGCCCCTCCGCCCATCTCGGCGGCTATATCAACCGCGGCTTCGACGACATCTCCTGGATCCCGGACGAGGACTAGCGCGTGCGGCAGACGCGGGGTTTCGCGTCCGCCATCCTCATCGCCGGCGCCTGCGGGTGGCCACTTCCGGCGCTCGCAATCCCGGTCGATCTCGAACTGACGCTATGCGTCGATTCCTCGTCGAGCGTGAGCTTCGATGAGTTC
>CAYUNL010000041.1:14554-14860 GCA_964446055.1 uncultured Alphaproteobacteria bacterium
GCCTAGCGGAAGCGTTTCGAAGCCAGCCCGTCGTCGCGGCGATCCGCGCCGTCGGTGGCATCGCGGTGACCGTCGTACAGTTCTCTTCGGCGGACCGGCAGCGCGTCGCCGTCGACTGGACCCACGTTCCCGACGCCGGTGCCGCGGGTGCCCTCGCCAAAGCGATCGAGCGTGGCCCGCGATATGTGACAGCGGGTACGACTGCCATCGGCTCGGCGATATCGATGGCCTCGGAGGGCTTTCGGAGCAATGGCTTCGAAGGCGCACGACTCGCGATCGACGTCTCCGGAGACGGCAGAAGCAACG
>CAYUNL010000042.1:0-14562 GCA_964446055.1 uncultured Alphaproteobacteria bacterium
AGGTCCTCCCATATGAAACAGGATCATATGTCCCAAATGTTTTGATGACGGACACGAGGTAGCTACCGCGGTCGCGGTCAACGCCGCGGGCGATGTGTTCGTCGCCGGCACCGACGACGGCAATGGGTTCCTCCGTCGCTACAACGCAGCCGACAGCTCCCTCGCCTACACCCTCGATCTCGGCTCGCTTGGCGTGGACGGCGAGGTGACCGGCATCGCGGTCGATTCCAACGGCGATCCCTTGGTCTCCGGCCACTCCACCAATGCCGCGCTTTCGGGCACCGTCAAGAACGCCCATTCCGGCGGTCTCGACGCCTTCGTCCTTGCCGTCGACGATCAGACGACCACCGCGGTGACCAACTTCGTCACCTATGCCGGAACCTCGGGGACCGATCGCGGTTTTGGCGTCGCCGTCGACGCCAGCGACAACAGTTTCTACCTCACCGGCAACACCGACTCGACATTCGCCGGCGAGACCAGCTCGGGTGCCACCGACGCCTTCATCACCAAGTTCGACAGCCTGGGGAACCTGGCGTTTGCGCACCAGTTCGGCGGGGCCTTCAACTACAGCGGGGCGGCAATCGCCTTCGATTCAAACGGCACCTCGGTGCTATCCCGGCTTGGGCTTCCGGCCGGCCCCGCACCGGGGGACTCGGCGGATACCGTGGTCGCCGAGACCAGCGTCCGCCCCGGTCAGTACTTCTCGATATCAGTCAATGACGGCGCCAGCCAGAGGATCACGATCGATGACGACGACAGCTTCGGATTCCTGGTCTTCCGCATCAACAGCGTCCTGGGCGACAAGGGCACGGCCTCGTTCGTCGAAGACCTCGACGGACAGCATCTCGAGATCAAGGCGCGAAACGGATCCATTATCGATATCCAGTCCGGTGCCCAGGAGTTCGATGCGCTCGCCGGCCTCGGCTTGCGGGAGACCCGGTTGTTCGGCGATCCCGCCGACCTCGAAGAGCTTGACGCCACTTCGTCGTCCGCCTTCGAACTCGGTTTCGTCGATGGGACCAACGTGCTGTCGCGGGCGGCGTCCGCCGAGGCCGAAGCCCTCATCGACGGCGCCCTCCTCGCGATCGAAAAGATCTTCCGTTTTCTGACCGGTGAGCCCGAGGATCGCAATCCCTTCCCCACCGGTACCGTCTCCGCGCGGACACGGTCCCAGATCGCCAACTTCCAAGTCGCGCTGGACCGGCTACAAGGCTCCGCCAGCCCTTCGATCTTCAATTTGTTCGGCTAGGCGGCCACCCCCGCTGGGGTTGGCCCACGGCCGGCGCTTGGACCGGACGCACAATAAGCTGATATAGTGGCGTGGGAGGCTGGTGGCAGACGGGCGCCTCGCCAACCCGGTCAGATCCGGAAGGAAGCAGCCGTAACGAGTGTGGCCTGGGTTGTCTTGCCAGTCTCCCGCCCGCCATCGTTGGCCGGCCGCCGCGGACGAACATGGCTTGGAGTACATGACGGACGCCGCCGCACCTGCCGCCTATACGGTTCTTGCCCGCAAGTATCGACCCAAGGATTTCGACGACCTCATCGGCCAGGACGCCTTGGTGCGGACCCTGACCAATGCCATCGAGGCCGACCGGGTGGCCCACGCGTTCATGCTCGCGGGCGTCCGCGGGGTTGGCAAGACGACGACCGCGCGAATCATTGCCCGCGCGCTTAACTGCGTTGGCAGCGACGGCAGCGGCGGCGTGACGGCGCGTCCTTGCGGCGAGTGCGATCACTGCCGCGCCATCGCCGAGGACCGTCACGTCGACGTTCTCGAGGTCGACGCCGCCAGCCACACCGGCGTCGACAAGATGCGCGAAATCATCGATTCGGTGCGCTACGCGCCGGCCTCGGCCCGCAACAAGGTGTACATCATCGACGAGGTCCACATGCTCTCGTCGCAGGCCTTCAACGCGCTCCTCAAGACCTTGGAGGAGCCGCCGCCGCACGTGACGTTCGTCTTTGCCACGACCGAGATTCGGAAGGTGCCGGTGACGGTTCTGTCGCGCTGTCAACGCTTCGATCTGCGGCGGATCGGGGCGGCGGCCCTGACCGAGCACCTCAACGCGATCGCCGAGACCGAGCGGATCGGTGTCGAGCCCGAGGCGCTGGCGCTGATCACGCGCGCCGCCGAAGGCTCGGCGCGCGATGCGCTTTCGCTCTTGGACCAGGCCACGGCCCACGGCGGGGGGACGGTCTCGGCCGAGGCGGTCCGCGACATGCTCGGCCTTGCCGACCGCGCGCGGATCCTCGACGTACTCGAGCAACTGTTGCACGGGGACATCGCCGCCGCGCTGAACGGGGTGCGCGAACAATACGTTGCGGGCGCCGATCCCCGGGTCATCCTCCAGGACCTGCTCTCGCTTGCGCACTGGCTCACTCGACTCAAGGTTGTCCCGGACGGCGAGGAAGGGCTGGCGGTCGCCGAGGAGGAGCACGCGCGGGCGCGCGAGATGGCCACTCGGCTGACGATGCCCGCGTTGTCTCGATGCTGGCAGGTACTCCTCAAGGGACTGATCGAGGCGCGCGAGGCGCCGGAACCTTTGGCGGCGACGGAAATGGTGATGGTGCGCGTGGCCTACGCCGCCGGTCTGCCTAGCCCGGCCGATCTAGTCAGCCGGATCGTGGATGCGGAATCAGGTGCCGGAGGTCAAGCCGCGCCGGCAACCCAAGCGGGCGGGAGTAATTCTCAGGCGACCTCGCACGAGGCTTTGACGGCACCGGCGCCGCCCGCGGACGCCACGCCCGAGCAACCGTCGCCGCGCGACTTCCGGGCGGTCGCCGAGTTAGTCAAGGCCAACAAGGAGTTGCGCCTCTACGAGAAGTTGGTGAACCACGTCAACCTCGTGGACTTCGAGCCCGGACGCATTACCCTTCACCTCGGTCCGTCAGCCCCTTCCGACCTTCCGCGCCGCCTTGGCGCGATGCTCAACGGCTGGACCGGAGAGCAATGGCTGGTCGCCGTATCCGAGGAGCCCGGTTCGCCGACGCTTGGCGAGCAGGACGCGGCGGCCGAAGATGATCGCCGCGCCGCGGTCGCACGGCATCCGCTGGTCGCGCGTGTCCTAAGAGAGTTCCCGGGCGCGAGGATTGATAGAATTCGAGATCTCGCGCCGCCGGGTGAGCTTGACGGTGCCATTTTGGAGGAAGAGAGAACCGATGAGAAACCTCGGCCAGATGATGAAGCAAGCGCAGGAGATGCAGGCCAAGGTGGCAGAGCTCCGGGCTGAACTTGAGAACATCGAGATCGCGGGCTCTTCGGGCGGCGGCATGGTGACGGTGGCGCTGACCGGCAAAGGCGAGATGCGTCAGGTCCGAATCGACCCCTCGCTGATCGACCGCGATGAGGCCGGGGTGCTCGAAGACCTGATTGTCGCCGCCCACAACGATGCCAAGGGCAAGCTCGAGGCCCGTCTCTCCGACGAGATGAGCAGACTCACCGGCGGCCTCGAACTACCCGAGGGATTCAAGCTTCCGTTCTAGACGGGTGGCCGCAATGGTGGGACCGGAGATTGATCGACTGATCGAGCTTTTGGCCAAGTTGCCTGGCTTCGGTCCACGTTCGGCGCGGCGCGCCGCTCTTCACCTCATCAAACGCAAGGAAGCGCTGATCGAGCCGCTCGCCCGAGCCCTCTCGGTGGCTGCGGATCGGGTGGTCGCCTGCTCGGCGTGCGGCAACCTCGATACCGTCGATCCGTGCGCGATCTGCGCCGACCCACGCCGCGACGCCTCGTCGCTCTGCGTGATCGAGGACATCTCCGACCTCTGGGCGCTTGAGCGAACCGGCGCCTATCGCGGGCACTACCACGTCCTTGGCGGCACGCTTTCGGCCTTGGACGGCGTCGGGCCCGAGGAGCTGAACGTCGCCGAGCTGATTACCCGTGCCCGCGCGCCGCAGGTCCGCGAAGTCATTCTGGCGACCAACGCCACCGTCGATGGCCAAACCACCGCGCACTACATCACCGACTGTCTGAGTGGCTGCGAGGTCACGGTTTCGCGAATCGCCCACGGCGTTCCGATCGGCGGCGAGCTTGACTACCTCGACGACGGAACGCTAAGCGCCGCCCTGCAAGCCCGCCGCCCCTTTTGACCGAGCGCGCGAAAGCCATCGTCTCGTGGTCCAGCGGCAAGGACTGCGCGTTCGCTCTGCATCGGGCCCAGCAGACCGGCAGCTACAGGGTCGTCGGCGCGCTGACGACGATCACCAGCGCCTTTGGCCGGGTCTCGATGCACGGTGTCCGCGAAGTGCTGCTCGACCGCCAAGCCGCGGCGTTGGGCCTTCCGCTGACCAAGATCGGCATCCCCTCGCCCTGTCCAGACGACGTCTACAACGCGCTCATGGGCGAGGCGATGCAGCAGGTGGCCGCCGACGGCGTGCGCCACGTCATCTTTGGCGATCTCTTTCTCGAGGACGTACGCGCGTATCGGGAAGAACGCCTCGCCGAGATCGGATTGACCGGTGTATTCCCGCTCTGGGGTCACGACACCGCCGAGCTCGCGCGTGACATCGTGGCGGCGGGGATCGAGGCCTGGGTGACCTGCGTCGATCCCAAGCAGCTTGCACCGAGCTTCGCCGGTCGCCGCTACGACCGGGCGTTCATCGACGACCTTCCCAAGGGCGTCGATGCCTGCGGCGAGAACGGCGAGTTCCACACGGTCGTCACCGCCGCACCCCATTTCCGCCAATCCATAGCGGTCAGGCCTGGCAAGATTGTCGAGCGCGACGGTTTCGTCTTCGCCGACATCGTCCCCACCTGAGCGCTACCGCCGCACCACGCTCAGATCGGCCACCGCCGCGGCATCGGACTCGGTCTGGTCCTCCATCCGAGCGTTTTCGATGCTCGTCGCCTTGCGTGCGATTCGGTCGCTCGAAGTGAGGATTCCGCTCACGTCGTCGCTCGCCTGCTTGAAATGGTTCTGCAACTTTTCGGCGCGCTCGCGCATCAGCGTCACGTCGCGCAACAGGGCGACGACCTCCTTTTGGATGAGTCCGGCCTGCTCGCGCATCCGGACATCCTTGAGCACCGCGCGGATCGAGGTCAGCGCCGCCATCATGGTCGAGGGCGACACGATCACGACCTTGAGCTCGTGAGAGCGCTCAATGACATTGCCGAAGTTCGCGTGAAGCTCCCAAGCGACCGCCTCCGAGGGCAGGAACATCAGCGCCCAGTCGGCGGTTTCGTCCGGCAGGATGTATTTCTCTGCGATGTCTCGGACATGCTTCAGCACATCATCGGCGAATGCCCGGCCCGCCTTGGTGCGCGCCGCCGCGTCGGTGGCTCGATGCATCGCGTTGAAGCTTTCGAGCGGGAACTTGGCGTCGATGGCGACCGGACCCGGCGGCCGCGGCAATCGTACCAAACAGTCGGTTCGCTTACCGTTCGACAGGGTTACCTCGAAGTCGAATTCGGATGGCGCAAGATACATCTCGACGATGTTGCGAAGCTGTACTTGTCCGAACGCGCCGCGGGCCTGCTTGTTGGCCAGTATGTCTTGAAGGCCGAGCATCTGATCGGAGAGCTCGGTGATATTCTTCTGCGCCTTGTCGATCACCGACAGCCGGTTTTCCAGCGCTCCCACGCTGCGCGCGGTCTCGGTCGCCGAATCCTTGAGAGATACGCCCATCCTGCCGGAAACCGCCTCAAGCCGCTCCTCAATGGTCTGGGTCTGAATGGCCTGAGTATCGGCTACCGCCTTGAGCCGGCCGGTGACCTCATCGAGACTGCGGGTGAATGCGAGCCGGGAACGCTCGCCGCGCGCGACCAGAATCCCCAACGCGGCGATGCCAACCAACACGACCGCGAGGGCGACGATGAGCGGGAGGTTGTCCATGTGCTGCGTCTCCGGCAAGGATAGCACGGCCGCCCCCTAGGCGACACGGGCGAGATCGTCCCTTGCCCGGGAGTCGGGAACGCGTAATAAACGGGGCCGAAAGTTCGACCATGGCGATCCATCCCATCATCACCGCGCCCGACCCGCGGCTGCGCGTCACCTCCACCCCGGTGGAGACCGTTAACCGCGAGATTCGGCGGCTGGTCGACGATCTGTTCGAGACCATGTACGCGGCGCCCGGGATCGGGCTTTCGGCGGTCCAGGTCGGCATCCCCAAGCAGGTGATCGTCATCGATCTTCGGCGCGATGAAGAACCCGAGCCCCTGGCCTTGATCAACCCAACGATCCACCTGCGCTCGGAAGAAACGACGGAAGTGGAGGAAGGTTGCCTATCGTTCCCCACCCACTACGCGCTGGTGCATCGCCCCTCGGCGATCGAACTGCAATACACCGACCGCTCCGGCAACGAGGAAACCTTGGCGGCCGAGAGTGCGCTAGCGACCTGCATCCAGCACGAGATGGATCACCTCACCGGTGTCCTCTTCGTCGACCATCTCTCGCGCATCAAGCGGGACATCATTCTGCGCAAGCTCGTCAAGACGCGAAAGCTGGCCGCGGCCGCGGAGTGAGCCGTGCGGCTCGTTTTCATGGGCACGGCGGCTTTCGCGGTGCCGACGCTGGGCGCGCTCTTGGACGCGGGCCACGACCTATCCTGCATCTACACGCGGCGTCCGCGGCCCGCTGGGCGTGGACGCAAGGCGCGGCCCTCCCCTGTGCAAGCGTTCGCCTCGGATCGCGGACTCAAGGTGCGGGCGCCCGAACGTTTCGATGCCGCCGCCGCCGAGGCGCTTGCCCAAGTGCGTCCCGATGCCGTCGTCGTCGTCGCCTACGGGCTGATCCTGCCACGCGCGATCCTCGATGTGCCGCGATTTGGATGTATCAACCTCCACGCTTCTCTACTCCCGCGGTGGCGGGGTGCCGCGCCGATTCAGCGCGCGATCCTGAGCGGCGACACCCGCACCGGCGTGACCGCGATGCAGATGGACGAAGGTCTCGACACCGGCCCGATCTTGGCGATGCGCGAGGTCGCGATAGCCTCGGCCGCCAACGCCGGCCTGCTCCACGACACCTTGGCGGCCGAGGCTGCGGCGCTTGCCACCACAGTCATGGCCCAACTCGCCGAGGGCTCGGTGGCGGCGCGGCCGCAGCCGAGCGAGGGGGTTACCTATGCCGCCAAGATCGACCCCGGGGAAGCGCGGATCGATTTCTCGCTCAGCGCCGAGGCGATCGATCGCCAGGTGCGGGCGTTCAGCCCGACCCCCGGCGCGTGGACCGAGCTTGGCGGCGAACGCTTGAAGGTCCTGGGCGCCGAACCGTCCATAGCCGGCGCACGAGGCCGTAGTGGCCCAGCGCCGATCGCACCGGGAACTGCCATCGACGAGGCGCTGTTGGTGGCCTGCGGCGACGGCGCTATCCGTTTGACACGGATTCAACGCGGCGGTCGCTCCGCGTTGGATGCGCCGGCCTTCCTGCGCGGCGTCCCGGTCCCCTCGGGGACCGTGTTGGGTCGGTGATGCCGCGCTACAAGCTCACCGTCGAGTATGACGGAAGCGATTTCGTGGGCTGGCAGCGCCAGACTAACGGACCCTCGGTGCAAGCGGCGGTCGAGGCCGCGATTCACCGTTTCTGTGGCGCCGACGTGGCGATTCGCGCCGCCGGACGGACCGATGCCGGCGTCCACGCGCTGGGCCAGGTCGTCCATGCCGACATCGCGGGGAGCCACCCGCCGGCCGTGTTGCGCGACGCGATCAATGCTCACCTGCGGCCCCTGCCCATCGCGGTGGTCGCGGCGAAGCTGGCGCCTCCCGGGTTCGACGCCCGCCTGTCAGCGACGGCGCGGGTCTACCGCTACTGCATTCTCAACCGCGTCGCTCCGCCCACGCTCTCCCGAGAGCGCGCCTGGCACGTCGCAGCCCGCCTCAACGCCGCGGCCATGCGCCGCGCTGCTCAAAGCCTCATCGGCCATCACGACTTCACCACATTTCGCGCCAGCGCCTGTCAGGCCCGCTCACCGGTCAAGACCCTCGACTGGATCGGCGTGGCGCGCCGCGGGGACACCATCCGCATCGAGACGCGCGCGCGCTCGTTCCTTCACCATCAGGTGCGCTCGATGGTCGGCAGCCTCGAACGCGTGGGTGCGGGAAAATGGCCCGAAGAAGAGATCGCCAATGCGCTGGCAGCCCGCGATCGGCGCCGCGCCGGGCCCACCGCGCCGGCCTGCGGCCTCTATCTCGTACGGGTGCACTACGACGACTGAGCCGTCTTGGCGGGCTCAATGCCCACAAATATCGTGTTGGTGGCGCCTCGTCATGGGGACTAGTATGGAAACGGGTGCCGGGAGGGTGTTCTCGGATGGTCAAGGATCAGATGAACTACAACGACATGGTGGAGTCGGCCCTCCGCGGTGTCGTTCGCGCTGCCCTGGATCAGGTCGCCGAGGGTGGCCTTCCGGGCAACCATCACCTCTATCTCTCGTTTCATACCGACTATCCGGGGGTCGTCCTGCCCGGCCACTTGCGTGAACGCTTCCCCGAAGAGATGACCGTGGTGCTCCAGCATCAATTCTGGGGCCTTGAAACCAACGACCAGGGATTCGAGGTCACACTCAGCTTCGATGATGTTCACGAGTACATCTTCGTTCCATTTGCGGCGATGACCGCGTTCGCCGACCCCAGCGTCCAGTTCGGCTTGCAGTTCAAAGCCGGCGGAGACGGTCAGGCGGCCACACTCGCGGAGAAATCGGGCGCCCAGAGCCCGCCTACCGAGGGCGACCAAGCGGGAGAGATCGTCGCCCTCGACTCGTTTCGCAAGAAGTAGCTCACCGTCTCACCAAAAAAAGGCCCGACCCATGCCGCGAAAGGCGAAAACACGTGTCGAAGCCGATACCTTCGGCCCCCTCGAGGTTCCAGCCGACAAGTACTGGGGCGCCCAAACGCAGCGCAGCATCAAGAACTTTGCCATCGGCGTCGAGCGCATACCCGATGAAGTGATACGCGGTCTGGCGATCGTCAAGAAGGCCTGCGCCACGGTCAACGCGAGCTTCGGCGATCTCGATCGCAAGCGCTGCCGCGCGATCGTTCGCGCCGCCACAGACGTGACCGACGGAAAGCTCGACGGCAACTTCCCTTTGGTCGTGTGGCAGACCGGCTCGGGCACCCAAAGCAACATGAACGTCAACGAGGTGATCGCCAACCGGGCCATCGAGTTACTCGGCGGCAAGCTCGGCTCGAAGGAGCCCGTCCATCCCAACAACCACGTCAATATGGGGCAGTCCTCCAACGATTCTTTTCCCACGGCCATGCATATCGCGGCGGTGGAGCGGATCCACCACGCGCTCTTGCCGGCCCTCGAACACCTGCACCGAGCGCTGGCGGCCAAGGCTCGGGCTTGGAAGTCGATCGTCAAGATCGGGCGAACCCACCTGCAAGACGCGACCCCGCTTACCCTGGGTCAGGAATTCGGCGGCTACGCGGCGCAAATCGACTACGGCATCCGGCGGATCAAGGATGCCTTGCCGCGATTGAGCCGGCTAGCCCAAGGCGGGACCGCCGTCGGCACCGGACTCAACACGCATCGCGGATTCGACAAGAAAGTGGCGGCGGAGATCGCCCGGATCACCGGCCTCCCTTTCGTCACCGCGCCGAACAAGTTCGAGGCCCTCGCCGCCCATGACGCGATGATCGAGGCATCTGGCGCGCTCAACGTTCTGGCCGCCAGCCTCATGAAGATCGCCAACGATATCCGGCTCTTGGGCTCCGGCCCGCGCTCGGGGCTGGGGGAGATAAGCCTACCCGAGAACGAGCCCGGCTCGTCGATCATGCCCGGCAAGGTCAACCCGACCCAATGCGAGGCGATGACGATGATCTGTGCCCAGGTCATCGGCAACCACACGACGATCACGGTCGCCGGCTCCAACGGCCATATGGAGCTCAACGTCTTCAAGCCTGTGATGGCCTACGGCCTGTTGCAGTCCATCCGCCTCTTGGGCGACGGCGCGCGTAGCTTCGCCGACAACTGCGTCGTCGGAATCACCCCCAACACCGACAATATCGACGAATTGACCAACCGCTCGCTGATGCTGGTGACCGCGTTGGCTCCGCACATCGGATACGACAACGCGGCCAAGGCGGCCAAGCACGCGCACGTCAAACGCATCACCCTGCGCGAGGCGGCTCTGGCCTTGAAGCTAGTGAGCGAGGCCGAGTTTGACGCCTGGGTGCGACCCGAGAGAATGATCGGCCCGGCGGCGTGATTCCGCCCGGCGGCGCCGAACCCGTCCTTCCTGACGTTCTCGGCCCCGACCTGGCGATCGTCTTTTGCGGCAGTGCGGTTGGCCGGAAATCGGCCGCCGCTGCGGCCTACTATGCCGGCCCCGGCAATCGTTTCTGGGCAACTTTGTACGAGGTCGGCCTCACGCCACGGCAGCTCGATCCCGGGGAATACCACCGCGTAATCGGGTACGGAATCGGACTGACCGACCTCGCGAAGTACCGCTCCGGCGGCGATCGCGAACTGCGGGCCAGCGATGACGATGGAGCCACGCTCCGTGAGAAGGTCCGAGCCTGGGCGCCGTTTGCGCTCGCGTTCAACGGCAAACGGGCGGGGCGCCGGGTCCTCGGTCCCACGGTCGGCTACGGGCCGCAACGCGAGCGGGTTGGCGGCAGCCGCACATTCGTCCTGCCCTCGACCTCGGGGGCAGCGCGCCGATATTGGAACATCGCCGAGTGGCGCGCGCTCGCCGCGCTGGTCGCGGACCGGCGGCGGAAGGCTGGCTAGTCGCCGAGACGGTCCAGCAGACCCTTGAGCAGCGACTCGACGGCATCGCCCGCTCCCGGCTCGCCCCCGGAGGGTTGGTCTTGCGCTCCTCCATCGCCGCCACCGTCGCCGGTGAGCGAATCGGGCAAGAGTTTTCGCAGCACCGCCCCGCCGACGCGCGAGGCAAGATATGCCTCGAGGTCTCGCGTTCGCACGTCGCGCTGCGGCGAATCAAGCGATCCGGTGACGTCGAGCCCTACCCCTGACGCCTGCGGATGCTCGACCAGCCGAGCACGCGTTCGCAGATCGATCAGCCAGTGGGGAAGATCGACCTCGCCGGCACCCTCGCCCTCGGCCGCGTCGAGGCTCATCCGCAAGTCGTTCGTACGGACGATCCCGCTGTCGACTTGGAATGTGCCATCGAAGCTGCTGTACGCCGTCTCTCCTCCCGACATGCTCGCCTGAATCAGGCCCAAATAGTCGGTGATCTCGTTGAGACGCTTGAGCCGTTGGCTGAGGCGACCGAGGTCGATACCGCGCACGCTCCCTTCGCGGGCCGAGAAACTGCCGTTCCCAGACAACGCCGAGATCAGCTCGGATTGGTTGGCCCCTTCTGACGATAGCTGCGCCGAAAACGCCAGCCGACCCGTTGCCCGGTCGATCTGCGCGCTCTCGACCAGCGCCTGGAGAAGGTCGGCGTCCTCGAGCGCGAGGGTGAGCGCGATCTTGGGCGTGTCCGCGCTCGTCAGCCGCGCGTTGATTACGACGGTACCGTCGTAGAGCATGCCCGACAGCGGCGCGATGTCGAGGGCGCCGTCGTCTAGCACCAGCCTAAGTGAAGGCTCTACGAACCGGTAGCGGCCATAATCGATCGCGCTCGAAGCCAGCGCGATGTCGCCATCGACGATATCAAGCCACTGAAGGTCGATCGGATCGGTGGACCAGCGACCCTGCCTACCTTCGTCTCCGCTTTGTGTGGCCTCCGCGGCGGCGGGGGCGGAGCCGGTTTCGCTCCCCGGAACCGGGAGAAACAGATCGACGATGATCTCGCTGGTACGGAGATTCCCCGAAATGCGGGGTCGCTCCCCCGCGAGCCCCACTTCTAGGGCGCCGATAACGGCGACCGGCCCGACGCTGCCGGCGATCTCGGAAACCTCTAGCCCGCTGGCATCGCCCGCGATGCGGCCTTTGACCTCGAGCCCGCCGAGATTGGTGGCGGCCGGCCGGTAGTCAAGGCCAAGATCTCCCAAGAACTGGGTCACGTCCGCATGCGCGATCTCGAGCGCCGCGTCGAACCCGATAGGCTCGGCCGTCGCCATCGTTCCCGCGACGGATATCTTGGCGCCCGCCAAATCCGCATGCAGTGTGACGTCGAGCGCTCGTGGCGGCCCGGCAATGGTGCCGGTCAAGGCGACCGCGCCATCAATCCCCTCTGGACGCTCAACGCTCGCCTGGCCGATCAGGGCGGCCAGGCTTGGGTTGGTGAGCTCGACCGCCAGGCTTATCGGCGCCTCGGCGGTGGCGGTGCCGATGCTGCCACGCACGCGTAGCCGTGTGTCCGCCGCCGAGCCCTCGACATCGACACCCACGGTGTCGGCCTCGGCTTCGAACGTGCCCGCCAGGCGCAGCGGACTCAGCCGCGCGGCCGGTGCTGGCGTAGCGACGTCGGCGAATTGGAGGAGGGCTGCGGGGTCCTCGGCCGCAACCTCGATCGCGCCCGTGAAGACAGGCGTGTCCGAGAGGCCGCGGGTGCGGCCGTTGACCTTCACGAAGCCACCGCCGATGTCCTCGACGCTGGCCTCGCGAACCACCAGCAGGTCATCGGTAAGGCTCATGTCGATCCTAAATCCCGTGGCCGGAGTTCGGTTGTAGGTCAACTCGTCGATTCGGAGCTTGAGGTCGGCGTCGAAGGCTTGCGCGCCCAACAATGGCTCCTCGTCGGCCGCGGCCGCAACGGCAGAGTCCTCGCCGTCGGACGCAACAGCCGCTGTCGGGGTTTCGCTCGGGTCGGCGACCGGACTGTAAGCATCGGCGTTGAAGCGGTCGACCGCGAGGTCGAGCGACAGCATCGGCCTTTCCCCTAGCGCGAGTGAGCCTCCGCCGGTGAGCCGGGAGGAATCGATCCGCAGATCGATTTCGCTGACCTGGGCCGAGGTCTGAGTGAGAACGAGGTCCGCGCCCACCACCGCTTTGCGCAAGCGACCGGCCGGGATCGCGGCGGTGTCCACGGCCAGCCACCCCAGGAGCGCACGTAGATTGTCGGAGGCTGCTTCCAAGCGACCTTTGAACTCGGGCCCGGCTTCGGCGGTGGCCAGGGCTCCCGACAGCGTCACGTCCGAGCCGCCGGGCAACAGAGCGGCGGCGCGCGAAACGTCGATCACGCCGTCCAGCGCGCTCGCCGAGACCGAGAGCTGGCGAACGACGCCGCCGTTGTAGGTCAGCGCCTCGATCTGAAGGTTGAAGGTGCCGGAGAAATCATTGGGCAGCGCCACGACCTCGTCGGGCGCATCGGCGCCAGGACCATCGCCGCCATCGACGGGCGCGGCTGGGGCGGCTGGCGGTTGCGACTCGCCAACCCCGGCGGCCAGGAGCTCGTCGAGATCGAGGCTATTGAGGGTCAGCGCGACGTCGACCTGAACGCCCTCGGCGTACGCCGCGCTCACCGCGCCGGTCGCGCGCGTCTCGCCAAGCGTAATCAGCATTTCGTTGAGCGCCGTCTCTTCCGCCGAAGCGGCGATCCGGGTGCGCAACGAAAAGGCCTCGTCGGGGAGCCGCGGTGCCTCGGACCCGAGAACGTCGGCCAGGGTAGCGCCGAGGCCCTGCCCGCTGCTCGCCGAGATGGCAATCTCGCCGTTTAGCTCGGCGGCGGCGCTGAGCTCGCTGGCCCTACCGTCAAGAGTGATGTCGACCCCGGCCTCGGTCAGGGTGAAATCAAGGCTGACTGGCAGTGCCTGCCCGCCGCCGGCGGCGCCGGCGCTGAGATCGAAGGCGATGGGAACCCCGCCGGCAAGAACGTCACCCTCGGCCGAGAACGGCCCCGTCAGCGAGCTTGCGGACAGGCGCGCGTTTAACCGCTCGATCCTCCCGACCGTCCCGCTCGCTTCATCGCGAAACGTCACCACGCCGTTTTCGATTTCGAGGTCGTCAAGACTGAGCCCCGACTCGGCAGCGGTTTCATCGCTCGGAGCGTCCTCTACCGCCGCCTCGGTCGACGCTGCCTCGGTCGGCGCCTCGACTGGCTCGAAGACCCAGTTCGATCGTCCATCGGCCAGCCGCTCCAAGGCCACTACCGGCTCGACCAAGCCGATCCGCTCGACCCGGATATCTCCTTGAAGGAGCGGCAGGAAGGCCACCCGGATATCGACCGCGGCGAGGCTCATCATATCCGCGGCCACGGCGCCTGAAATATTCGAGAGCCGCACGTCGCGAGCCGAGAGCTGGGGCGTCGGGAGCAATCGGACGTCGAGATCGCCGTCGATCGCGAGCCTACGGCCGGTCTCCGCCTCGATGCGTTCCGTCAAGTCGGACTTGTACGCGTTCCAGTCGATGAAGCTCGGCACCACCAGCGCGGCAACCACCACGACCACCACAAGGGCCACCAGAACGATGAGCGCACGTCTCATGACAAACCGTTCGTCGGCGCCCCGGGGGCGCAGTGCATCAAGCTCGTTTCAAAGGGCTGTTAATTCGGATACCTCCGCGACACTCTAGTTCATCATTTGACGCCGGGGAAGGCGATCCCGGTCGAACGAGGATCGCACGGTATTTGGATCGTGATATCCCATCCGACGAACGCGAAAGCACGACAACCACGCTTTTGTCACACGTCCAATGTGCCTATCATCCGGCAACTTTGAAGAGGGAGGCCAGCCACAATGAAAGCATCAGATCTATTCGTCCGCTGTCTCGAGGCCG
>CAYUNL010000043.1:0-14155 GCA_964446055.1 uncultured Alphaproteobacteria bacterium
CAGAATCACGTCATGAATCTCAGTTCAACAAGAGTTCTTCAACAGCCTCAGCCAGCACTGGACATTCGGCGAGTTTCACCGCCGACCCAGCGCCAGTCCGCTTGCCGGGCACGATCCTGCGCACCCGGTGGACTGTAAGTTCAAGTTGTGGGCAGGATTCAACCACTGCCGAGGGCGCCTGGTTTGACGTCGCTGCTCGATCTAGCCGTCAGCGCGCCGGGGGCACCGTGTTAGAATGGGCATCGATTGGCGATCCTCGCACCCACAAGGGCCACCCTCGTCGTAGCCCGCCCGCATTGGCCGGAACACGTGCGTGCCCGCGCTGCGCTCGCCGCGATCTCCGCAAGGGAGGACACTCGTGAAGCGACTCAGACTGGCCGGAAATATCCGCAGGCCCGAGGCGGATGAGATTAGCTCCTTGGCAGCCGAAGAGTACATGCGGCTCAACGAGGAAGAGACAGCCGACATCGCCATGCTGCTCGATTCGATACTCGGCCAGATCGAGCGCCTCGACGACCTCAGCATTCCCGAAATCACGGTCAAGTACCCCAAACGGGAGAAGGGCCATAGACCCACGACCGAAGAAGATCCCTACAACGCATTCATCCGAAAATGCCGCGTCGAAGGCGCCCCCACCGGCAATCTTGCCGGCAAAACGGTCGGCCTCAAGGACAACATCAGGCTCGCCGGAGTCCCTATGACCAACGCCTCGCGGCTGATTCACGAGTATGTACCGTCGATCGACGCGACCGTCGCCGAGCGGCTGTTGGATGCCGGCGCCACCATCGTCGGCAAGCTCAACATGGACAACTTCTCGATGGGCGGCACCAGCGAGACCAGCGACTTCGGCGCCCCGCGCAACCCCCGGAATCCCGACTACTCAACGGGTGGCTCGTCGGGCGGCTCGGGAGCGGCCGTGGCGGCGGGTCTGGTCGATATCGCGATCGGCGTCGACGAGGGTGGCAGCGCCCGCATCCCGGCCGCGTGGTGCGGCGTCGTTTGCATGAAAGCCACCCACGGTCTCGTGCCCAGCTTCGGCATCACCTATCTGGACCACACGATCGATTTCGTCTGCCCCATGGCGGCTTCGGTCGAGGACGTCGCGCTGGCCCTCGAGGCGATCGCGGGGAACGATCCCAATGACCCGCAATGGGTTAGGGGCTCCATACCCACGGACGAGTACAGCCAGGGCATGAACGATTCGATCTCGGGACTGCGAGTCGGCGTGATTACGGAGTCGATGGATTGGGCCGATTCCGAAGCGGATGTCAACCAAGCGGTGTCGGCGGCGGTCCGCCATCTCGAATCCGCGGGGGCCACAGTGGCGGAGACGTCGGTCCCCTGGTGGAAGGACTGTGGGTCAGTGCTTTTGGGACTGTTGAGCCACTCCCACGGCGCCATGGTCGAGTCGGATTTGGAGGGCTACTGGCGAGGCGGATCGTGTGACCCCGGATGGCAAGAGGCATTCGGCAAGGCGCGCCGTGCCGGAAGCGACGGTTTCCCGCCGCTTCTGAAAGTGCAGATGATCACCAGCAAGTACCTGCGGCGGGAGTACTGCAGCGTCTACTACTCCAAGGCACAGAACCTCAGGAACGCGATGACCGAGGATCTGGACCGCGTCCTCGAAGGGTTCGATGTCCTCGTCACGCCGACCACGCCGATGAAGGCGGTCAAGCTGACCAAGGCGCTCAAGCCGGGATCGTGGGAAGGGCGCGGCGCCTTCGACAACAACCGGAACACCTGCCCGACCAACCTGACGGGACATCCGTCGCTGTCGCTGCCCTGTGGAACGGGCGCGAACGACCTCCCCATCGGCGCGCAGTTGATCGGCAGGCGTTTCGACGAGAGCACCCTGTTCCGGGCCGCGGTAACGATCGAGCGGGAGGCGGCGGGCTGACCCGAAGGCTCAAGAACCAAGGTGGACGTAGTGGTGGGGGAGAAGCGCTCCGAGCCCCGCCACGACGACCAGGGGGGAGACGCCCTGCCACTCCGCCACCTCTTCGAGCGTGATGCGTTCCTCGCCTTGTGTTCCCAGGGCGATGACCTCGTCGCCCAGGGCGGCGTCTTCGACCTCGGATAGGTCGAGCACGGAGTTATCGAGACAGAACCGCAATACCGGCACCCTCCGTCCGCGAACCAGGACGGCGGCCGCACGGCCTTGTGCAGGCGCACGATAGCCGAACCAAAGACCGAGTGGCATGACGCCGGTCGTTACCACCCCGTCGCGCAAGTACGACGCCGCTGCGTCGCCCTCGGGACGTGGACCGACGTGGACCAGTTTGGTTCGGATTGAGTTGAGCGCCGGGCGCAAACCGAAAGCGTCGAATGCGTCCGCGAGATCGCCGGTGACGGGGGACAAGCCGTACAGCAAGTGACCGACGGCAATCGCCGTCAATCGATCAGTGAGGCCGGTTGCCACCCCGGGACTCGTTAGAGCTTGCGTGACCGGAACGTCGATTCCCTCGGCCGCTAGCGTGTCGATCAGGTCCTCGAATTCCCGGACGCGGGCGCTGGCCCACTCACGCCCGGCGACGTCGGCGAATGTCGGGTGGGTGTGGATGCCCAGCACCTTGATATGCGGTTGCGATACGGCCCAGAAAACGAAATCGCGAGCTTGTCGCAAGGGAACGCCAAGGCGGCCGAATCCGCCGTCGACTTTGATGTGGATCGGGGTCTCGGCGTCTGCGGCCTGAGAGAGCGCCGTCACAACCTCGGCGCTGTCCACGCTCGGAACGAAGCCCGCGCGCGCAGCCTCGACGGCGGTCTCTGGCAAGCTGGCCCCGAAGACCACGATCGGGGTACGGACACCAGCCGCCCTGATGGCCATGGCGTCGTCATGGGAACCGGTCGCCAACAGATCGGCCCCGCCGGCGCTCACCGTACGCGCGACTTCGACGGCTCCGTGACCGTAGGCACCGGCCTTCAGAACGGCGATCAGCGTTCGCCCGCGAGCCGCGCGCTCGCGAACAACCGAGAGGTTGTGGGCGATGGCGTCGAGATCGATCTCCATCGCCAACGGCCGGGCGGCCGAGCCGCCGGTCGACGGCCGTATGCCGCGAGCCGCCGATTGGGTCTCGTTCATCGGTCACTCTCCGCGGTCGGAGCAGCTCCTTGCCCACGATTCGGTGACCTTGCCGTCGCGGATGTCCCGCGCGATGGCTTCGCGATCGCGAGTCTTCGGATCGCCGAATCCGCCGCCGCCCGGCGTCTCGACCCGAAGCGTGCCGCCCTTCGGCATGTCAAACGTATGTTTTGACGGCAAGGCCCGATTCTCGCCGTGAGGGTCGAAAATGAAGTGCGCCGGCCGGCCTTCGAGACCACCGTCCAGCCCCCACGGGGCGAATTTCGTGCCGTCGGAGAGAATGGTGCACGAGGCCTCTGCATATGGAAACGTGAAGTCGCGCCGCACGCCGGTGCCGCCACGAAATCGCCCCGCGCCACAACTGTCTTCGATCAACTCGTAGCGGGAGATCATGATCGGGTAGTTGAGCTCCACTTCCTCGATCGGCGCGTTCTCGGTGTTCTGAATATGGGTTTGCGACGCGTCTTGACCGTCCTTGCTGGGGCGGGCGCCGTAGCCGCCCGCGATCGTTTCCATATACACGTAGTACTCGTTGCGGCGGGGAAAGTGGCCGCCGAAACCGAGATTAACGATAAGGCCCTTGGTCGCAGCCGGGATCAGCTTGGGCAGCGGCCCGTGCAGCGCCTTGAAGATGAGGTCGGTGAGGAGTATGCACAGCTCCCAGCCGCCGACCACGCCGGCCGGAGGCATTGCCGTACAAATGAGCCCGTCCGGGCCATCGACATGGACGTGGTCCAAAAACCCGTCGTTGACGGGGATCCGATCATCGACCAGGCAGCGCGTCGCGAATGCCACTGTGGATAGCGCCATTGATCGCGTGCAATTCAGCGGTGCCCGTCGTTGCTGTGCCGAGCCGCTTACGTCGAGCCGCATATGGCCATCGGCGATAGTCACCTTCGCCTTCACATACACCGGTTCGTCGGTCACGCCGTCGTTGTCGCGGTACCCCTCCGCCTCGTAGACGCCCTCGGGGAGTTTGCGGATCTCGCGCTCGGTCCAGCGATCCGTGTAGGCGATGAGCTCGTCATAGAACGCTCCCAGGGTCGCGCGCGAATGCTGATTCACAAGAGCGGTGATGCGCCGGGCGCCGACGACATTGGCAGACATCTGGGCGCGCAGGTCTCCGCCCGTTTCTCTGGGGCTTCTGATGTTGGCGAGGATCATGTTGAGAACGTTGGGATCGATCTTACCGTCTCTCGCCACTCGGGTCGGCGGAAGGATCAGGCCCTCCTGCATGAGCTCGCGGCTGACCCCGAGACTCGCCGGGGCCGAGCCACCGACGTCGACGTGATGCGCCATGTTCGCGACGTAGCCCACCCGCTGGCCATCGACGTCCACCGGTGAGATGACGGCGATGTCGTTGAGATGGCTCGAGCCACGATGGGGATCGTTCACGAGGTAGGTGTCGCCGGCATTCATCTCGTCGGCCCCGACTTCGCAAACCGTCAGCGGCACAATCGTATACATCGAGACCAAGTGGGCCGGCTGCGCAAACGACTGGGCAACCGAGCGCAGTTTCGTGTCGAAGAACGCGCAGGAGAAGTCCGCCCGCGTCTTGATATTCGTCGAATAGGCGGCACGGCGGACCGTGATCGCCATCTCCTCGGTCGCATTCACCAAGGCGTTGCGGATGACCTCGAAGGTAACCGGGTCGAGTGCCATCTCCGGCTGTTGCTCGTCTCCAACGTTGGTCTGCATCGGGCTTCGTCCTCTCATGCAAACTGCAAGATTCGGCGCGGATTGCCGACAAGGAGATCTTCAATTGCCTCGGGCCGGATGCCGTACTCACGCATCCACGTCCGAACGTACTTGGCGATGTGAGCGTATCCGGGACCGCCGTAGGCGGCGAGCCGGGCCTTGAGACAGATGTCTTGCGAGACGACAATTCTCTTGCCGAAGCCCTCGGCGATGAGAAATGCGATGGTCTTGATGCGCTCGCTGTCGCTGGGGACCTCGACTATTCCGTAAGGATAGGTGGGCCGCACCTCGCCGAACCAGTCGAACTCGACGTAGCACCCCAGCCGCAAGAGACGGAGCAGGCCCTCGCGGTCAAGGCGCGTGCGCTCCATGTGCCCCATGATCACGCGCTCGACGTCGGCGCCGTCCTCGTCGAGGACGTCTAGAATCTCGAACGATGAGTCCACGTGGAGCCCGGTATGGATCGAGAGCGGCGCGCCGGTCTCCCTCTGGGCGCGGGCGCTCGCTCGTAGCGACTTCGCTTCGTTGGGATGAAGGGGCCACGAGCATCCGACCTCCCCGATGATCCCGGCCCGCACTCCGGTATCCCCCACGCCCTCGGTAATGTCGCGGACGATCTCTTCGCAGATGTCGTCCTCACCCTTCTCGTCCATATCCGGCGGGTGAAAGGTCGTAACGTAATAGCCGCTTCCCATCACAATGTGGATGCCAGTCTTCTCGGCGATGCCGCGCAATGCGAGCGGTTCGCGGCCGAGGCCGACGCTCGTCACGTCAACGAGCGTGCCGCCCCCTTCCTTCTTGAATATGCTGACCTCATTCGCCGCGACGCCTTGGTCGGATAACACGAGGTTGTCGAGGCTCCCGCTCCAGTTCATGAACACCCACGACAGAGTGTCGAGGTCGACTGGAACGTGGGCGATGATGCGCTCCTGCGGATCCTCCGGCTCATGAAAGAACCGACGCAGGTCAACCAGCAGATGCTCGTGCATCATGGTGACGCCGAGTTCCTCGGGCGCCACGGTCCCGAGGACCGTCTGCGCGCGCCCCGCAAGTTCCGCGTTCCCCATGGCGACCTCCCCGTAGAGCTTAGGCGGGCGACAGCGTTGCACTAAGCGGCAAAGCATACACCACAAATCGAGGTCCTTGGATGCGGGGGGGCGTTCAGCACTCCCTTGACACACCGAGGATGCGGGCCCCTAATCACAAACTCTGGTCTCGAGAAGTGGGCTTCACGGGTTCCTCACCAAACCTACTTGGGAGGCCGGGACCTACCCGACCAATGAGACCACCAAAGGGAGGAAACGGACCATGTTCAGGAAATGGCTGGTAGCGCTGCCCACCGCGGCCGCGTTGATGGCGGCGGCCTCGGCCGGAGAGGCCGCGGAACGCGGCGGCACCTTGGTTGTTGGGTTGGAAGCCGCGATCGGATTCCTCGACCCACATACTTCCAACTCGGGGAACACTCACAGAGTTAACGACCAGATCTTCGAACGGCTGTTCAGCCGCGACTATACGACACCGAACGACGGCTCGCCGCCGCCCATCCTGCCGCGGCTGGCGACCGGGTTTGAAGTCTCGTCCGACGCCCTGGTCTACACAATCAGCCTGCGCGAAGGCGTGAAATTCCACGATGGGACAGCTTTTGATGCCGACGCCGTGGAGTTCAACATCCGGCGGATGTGGGACAAGGACTTCGAGTTCTTCACCGAGGGCTCGACTCAGGGCGGGGACACCTGGAACAGCTTGAAGACGATCGAAGTCCTCGATTCGCATACGATTCGGCTAACCATGTTTCAGCCGTTCGCGTTCTTCATCGAAAAGCTCGCGACCACGATCGGTCTGGGGATGAACTGGATGGGGAGCCCGACGGCGTTCAAGAAACACGGAAACGAAGAGATCAAGAACCATCCCACCGGGACCGGCGCCTTCCGTTTCGTCGAGAGGGTGCGAGGTCAGAGGGTCGTGCTGGAGCGCAATCGTGACTACTGGGACGACCAGTATCCCCTTCTCGATCGTCTGATCTTCCGCGAGATGCCCGAGGCATCGACCCGCGTGAACGCGCTATTGGCGGGCGAGGTCGGCCAAATCGCGGTCGTGCCTCCCGACCAGCTCAAGCCGCTCGAGGCGGCGGGGTATACAATTGCGAAGGGACCCACCCCGCACTCGTGGTTCGTCAACTTCAACCACTCCGAACCGCCGTTCAGCGATGTCCGGGTGCGGCATGCGGTTAACCTCGCCATCGATCGAGAAGGCATGGCCGAGACGCTCTTGCAGGGTTCGTCATTGCCGGCGATCTGCTTCTGCGCGCAGACCTCGCCGACCTTTAACCCCCCGCCGGATTGGGCGGGATACGACTACGATCCCGAAAAGGCCAAGGCGTTGCTCGCCGAGGCCGGCTACGCGGACGGGTTCGAAACCATTTTTGAGACCTCGACCGAAGGATCGGGACAGATCATGCCGGTCCAGATTGCCGAGTGGATCCAGCGGGACCTGGCCAAGGTCGGTATCGACGTGAAGCTGCAGACCTACGAGTGGCTGACCTACGTCGGACGGTGGTACGGCGGCATGACGCCGGAGATCGGCATGAACCAGATCTCCACCGGTTCGAACGAGGACTACTGGGTGTGGCAGCTCGCCCACCCCGACGGTGTGCTGAACTCGGGACACCTCGTCGACCCCGAGTTTGGCGATCTGCTCGACGGGGCCAACCGTGCCACCGACAAGGAAGAGCGCGACGCGCTCATCCTGCAGGCGGTGAAGCGTGAGAAAGAACAAGCCCATCATGCGCCGATCGTCAACGATCAGTTCCCAGTGGCGATGGCCGCGAACGTCAAGGGTTTCGTTCGTCCCGCGGACTGGACGGTCGACTACAGAATCGTGTGGATCGACGAGTAGCTACGCGGCCTTAGTTCCGCGACAAGGGGATGCGCCTCGGCGCGTCCCCTTTTTTCATGGCTGTTCGAGCTCGAGAACAGCGGACAGCAACTTCCGCGTGTAGGCCTCCTTGGGCGATTGAAACAGCTCTTCGGTGGGGCCCATCTCGACGATCTCGCCGGCCCGCATGATGGCGGATCGGTCGCCCATGAACTGCACTACGTTGAGGTTGTGGGCGACGAACAGGTAGGTGAGGCCGAGCCGTTCCTGGAGATCCTTCAAGAGGTTGAGGATCTGTGCCTGAATCGAGACATCGAGCGCTGACACCGGCTCGTCCAGGAACACGAAGTCGGGCTCCAGCGCCAGCGCCCTGGCGATGCCGATACGCTGCGCCTGGCCGCCACTGAACTCGTGGGGATAACGCTCGGCGTGCTCAGCCTCGAGTCCGACCATTCCCAGGAGCTCGGCGACGCGCGCCCGGCGTGCGGCAGCCGAGCCCGCGGCGAAGTTGAGGAGCGGCAGCTCCAGACTGGCGCCGACCGTCTTTCTCGGGTTGAGAGCGCCCAGCGGGTTCTGAAACACCATCTGCATTCGCCGCCGTAGCGGCCGCATCGCCGGCGGCGCCAGTCCCGCGACATCTTGACCATCAAACGTTACCCGACCCGACGTCGGCGCGATCAAGCCAAGAATCATGCGACCCACGGTCGTCTTCCCACCCCCCGATTCCCCGGCCAGGGCAAACGTCTCACCGCGCATGATGTCGAAGCTGACGCCCTTGACTGCCGCGACCGTCGCACCCTTGTCTCCGGGAAATTCCTTGACCACATCTCGGACTTCGATGAGCGGTTCTCGGTCCGTCATCCGCTGCCGGCCCCGTCGGCGTACAGCCAACACTTCACGGCCGCGCCGTCCGCGAGTCGAAGCGAGGGCGGCGCTTCGGCCCGGCAAACCTCCATCGCTCTTGGGCACCTCGGAGCGAAGCTACAGCCCCGGGGTAGCGCACGGAGATCAGGGGGTTCGCCGGGAATCTGCGATAGCCGCTTGACCCTCGATCCCATGGCCGGCACCGAGCCAATCAACCCCGAGGTGTATGGATGCTTGGGATCGTGGAGGATCGTCTTTCGGTCGGCCGCCTCGACGGGTTTGCCGGCGTACATGACCACGACCCGGTCCGCCATCAGGGCGACGACACCAAAGTCGTGCGTGATGAGCCAAATCGACATGTTGGTTTCGCGCTGAATCTTCAGCATGAGTTGAAAGATATCCATCTGGGTCATCGCATCGAGCATTGTCGTTGGTTCATCCGCGATCAAGAGCTCGGGCTCGCCGAGCAACGCCAGCGCCAGCATCACCCGTTGGTTCATTCCGCCGCTTGCCTGATAGGGTCTGCTTTTGAGGACGCGCCCCGGCTCGCTGATACCGAGGCGGGCTAGGCTCTCTTCGATAATGACCCTTGCCTGGCGCCGGGTTACGTCGCGATGTCTGTTCAGTGTCTCGCGCAACTGATCGCCGATGCTGATCAGCGGGTTCAGCGCGGCGTACGGGTTCTGAAAGATCATGGAAATGCGTTGGCCGCGAATCGCCTGCATCTCGGTCCGCGTCTTGGTCAGCAAATCCTCGCCTTCAAAAAGCACTTTACCGCGCACGATCTTGCCGGGCGGTTCGGCAATCAGCCGCATCGCCGAGAGCGCCGTCACGCTCTTGCCCGAACCCGACTCGCCCACGACCGCAACGACTTCGCCGCTCCTTACTTCCAAATCGACGCCCTCGGCCGCACGAACAACTCCGTCCGGCACGTGAAAGTGCGTGGTCAGGTCCACCACTTGCAGCAATGCTGGAGCTTCGCGCGCGGCCGCCCGCCCGCTCCCGGTACCAGCCTCTTGCTCGGGCATCCTAGCGGTGGCCGCTTCGCCGACGCGGGTCCATGGCATCTCGAATCCCATCCCCGGCGACGTTGAACGCCAGGGCAACAATCAGGACCACCACGCCCGGGATCGTCGCCACGTGCGGCAGGTTCCGCAGGACGACGCGACCGTCGGCGGTCATGATGCCCCAGTCCGGCGTCGGCGGCTGGACGCCGACCCCGAGAAAGCTCAAGCCCGCGGCGAGGACGATCGTTCCCCCGATCCCGATCGTTGCGTACACGATCAGCGACGGGATTACGTTGGGAACGATCTCGCGCGCCAGCAACCGAAACATCGGCGTACCGCAGACCCGCGCCGCCTCGACATAATCGCTGGTGCGCACCGACAACGTTTCGACGTAGACCACGCGCGCCATGTAGGGGATCGAAACGATCCCAATCGCCATCATGACGTTCATCATGCCCGGGCCCAACACCGTGGCGACCGCGAGTGCGAGGAGAACGGCGGGGAAGGCGAACAGAACGTCCATGGTCCTCATGATGGGCCCGCTCAACCGCTTTCCCGTCATGCCCGCCGCCAGACCCAGCACCAGACCGCCGAAGGCGGCGACGAGCACGGGCAGCACCGCGATGGAGATTGAGACCCGCCCCCCCCAAATGAGTCGGCTCAGGATGTCCCGTCCGCCTCCATCGGTGCCGAGAAAGTGTCCGGGTGTTCCGATCGGGGCAAGCCTTCCAGCTTCCGCGTCGGCCACAGCGGGATCGTAGGGGCTGATAAGGGGCGCCGCGGCCGAGGCGGCGACGACGATGACGATGACCACTACCCCGGCCAAGGCAAGCCGATCGCGGATCAGCGTCCACAGGCCGAGGCGAAACTGCGAGCGGTATTTGGCAGGTGCGGAAGACGTTTCGGAGGGCGCGCCGAATCGCCGATCGCCTAGGCTGTCAGGGTTCGCCTCCAGGGTACATCGCTCCCTAGTGTTCCGCGGTCCGAGGGTCGATCAGTGCCTGGGTGATGTCAGCAATGAGGTTGATCGTCACGAACAGGGCGCCGGTGAATATCACGACCGCTTGGATTACCGAAACGTCGCGGGTTCCGATTGCGTCAAACATGAGAAGGCCGATTCCCGGCCAGGCGAAGATGACCTCGCTGAACAGCGCGGCGCCAAAAATGAACCCGAGCTGCAATCCCGTAATGTTTACGATGGGGGCCAGAATGTTTCTGGTTGCGTGCCTGAGGATGACGGATCTCTCCGTCAGCCCTCTTGCCCGGGCGGCTTGAACGTAGGCCTGGCCCAGCGCGTCGGACATCGTCGACCTCGTGAACCTAAGAATCACGGCCATCGGAATAAGCGCCGTGGTGAAAGCCGGCAACACGGCGTGCCGAAGCAAATCAAGAACCTGTCCATCCTGATCGAGACTGTGCATGCCGGACACGGGCAGGACGCCGAGCAGCAAGCCGAAAAAGAAAACCAGCAGTAGGCCAAGCCAATAGACTGGGGCACTGGCCAGCGCGATGGCCGTTCCAGTAATCACACGGTCGATCAACGAGTACTGTTTGATCGCGGCGATGATCCCTCCGCCAAAACCGAGGACAGAGGCGATAGCGAAGCTTATCCCGGCGAGAATACCGCTGTTGACGATGCGCTCGCCCAGGATCGTCGAAACCGGTGCGTCGTAGGTAACCGATTTGCCGAAATCTCCCTGAAGAAAATTGATCAGCCATTTGTAGTACTGGACCGGAAGCGGCTGGTCCCAGCCCAGCTTTACCAACAGTGCGTCCCGAGCGGCCTGTCCCGCCCAGGGTCCGAGGAGGTAAAAGGTCGGATCCCCGGGGACCATTTTCATCAGCACGAAGCCGACAACGGAAATCCCGAAGAATATCGGGATAACCGACCACAAGCGGCGGACGATGAAGCGGGTCATCGGAAGGGTGCCTCGGCGGTCGGCAGGCTAGCTAGCATTCTTTGGCTCAATCGTTGCCATCTCACGCCTGGCCGTCACCGTCGATCGAGACAATGAGGTTGCCTTGATCCTCGACCTCGACACGCGCGGCCGGGGGTATCACGATCGTCGTGTCCATCTGTTCGATGATCGTCGGACCGGCAAGGACGTCACCCGCCATGAGTCGCTCGCGATCGTAGGTATCGACCTCAATCGCCTCGGCGGGCTCTGAGAAGTAGACGCGGCGCCGCCCCTTGATCGCGCGCGCGGGAGCATCCGCTCCGCGCGCCAACCGGCGTGCCGCGGGACGCTCGACCCGCCCGGTTCCGATCAAGCGCAGGTTCATCAGCATGGTCGGATCGCCAGGGCTCGCAAAGCCATATGCAGCGGCGTGGCGGGCATGAAAGTCTTCCGAGAGTACCTGCGAGATATCAGCGCCGATATCGTCGGGCACCGGAACGATCAGGCGGAAGGATTGGCCGACATAGCACATATCGATTTCCCGCGTGATCGCGATGTCTTGTCCCGCCACGACCTCTTCGCTAAGCAGCGCGCGCACGCCGCCCTCGAGCTCGGCGAAGACGCTCCTTAGCTCTTCAGGTGCAGCGGACCGCGCTTCCCGCATGTAGGTGCGCACGACTTCGTGTTTGAGATCGCTTGCGAGAAGCCCCACCGCGGAGTTGAGGCCAGGCGTGGGTGGCACGAGCACCGTACCGACACCCAGCGCCTGGGCGATCGCGGCGGCGTGCATTGGACCGGCGCCGCCCGAGGGGACGAGGACGTAGTCCCTGGGATCGATCCCCTGCTCGACCGATATAAAGTAAAGGGCGCTGGTCATCTTCGCATTGGCGATGTCGATGATCGCTCGTGCCGCCCCAACGAGATCGAGGCCCGAGGGCTTGGCTACTTTTTCCTCAATCGCCTTCTCGGCAAGCGTCACGTCCAAGGCGGCCTCGCCGCCAAGGAAGAACGCCGGGTTTATTCGACCCAAGACGACGTTGGCGTCGGTCAGTGTCGGTTCCTCGCCGCCTCGGGCGTAGCACGCTGGGCCGGGCTCGGCCCCGGCACTTTGCGGACCGACCGTGAGGGCACCGCCCGGATCGACATTGGCGATGCTGCCACCCCCGGCACCGATCTCGACCAAGCCGATCACCGGCGTCAGGACCGGATAGCCCCGCCCTCTCGCGGCGGTCAGGCTGGCGATCGCCGATGATCCGACCTCGAATTGCTCGGCGATCAGAGGTTGGCCTTGGTTGACCAGGGCCGCTTTGGCGGTGGTACCCCCGATGTCAAGCGACAACAGATTGGCGTGGCCCGAGAGCCCGGCGATGAACGCCGCGCCAATTACGCCCGCGGCCGGTCCCGACTCCACAAGATGGACCGGTTGGCGCTTGGACGTGGCCGAGCCCATGATGCCGCCAGCCGAGGTCATCATGTGGAGGCTCGGTTTAATCCCGCGTTCGCGGA
Organism: uncultured Alphaproteobacteria bacterium; assembly: GCA_964446055.1. Classification (GTDB taxonomy): domain Bacteria; phylum Pseudomonadota; class Alphaproteobacteria; order VGEJ01; family VGEJ01; genus CAYUNL01. The sequence goes on from CAYUNL010000043.1 coordinate 12,930, forward strand.
GCCGATCCTCCAGGCGTGCGACATACGGCGCCACCTTGGGCAGCAGCACGGTATTGACCACGGTCGTGCTGGTTCGCGGGTACTCGCGATACTCGCGGCTCACGTCCGAGGAAAGAACGATCGGCAGGTCGAGGCATTCCTCGGCCAGCACTTCGCCGGCGCGGCGCTCGTGATCGGGAAAGCCATAGGAGTGCAGGAAGGCCACCGCGATCGCCTCGACGTCGTGGTCTTTGAAGAACCGGGCCGCCTTGCGTACTTCATCTTCGTCCAGCGGAGCGAGCACTTCGCCGTCGGCGGCCGTCCGTTCGGGGACACCGACGCAGAGGTATCGCGGGATGAGCGGCTTGGGCCGCTCGAAGAAAAGGTCATACAGCTCGGGTCGCGTTTGATAGGCGATTTCGAGCACGTCGCGGAACCCCTCGGACGTGATCAGGCCAGCCTTGGCTCCTTTGCCTTCGATTATGGTGTTGGTGGCGATCGTCGTGCCGTGGACGATGAAGGAAAGCTGGTCCGGACGCAGGCGATACCGGCTAAGCGCCTTGTCGATCCCGTTGATACACCCTTCCGAGGGGTCCCTGGGAACGGTCGCGACCTTGGCGGTCAGGATCTCGCCGCTCGCTTCCTCGACGAGCACGATATCGGTGAAGGTGCCCCCGACGTCAACACCTGCGCGATATCGGCCCTCGGTGCCGACCCCCGGCTCCGAACTGGTCATGGCCGGGCGCCTCCCACGAACGATCCCGATCGATCACGTGCCGGATGTATCGAGCGCGGTGCTCGCACCCCTGTCAACGGAAAAATTCGGACCTTCTGGCGCACAACTCTGTCGCACGCACGCTCGGTGTCGGCACGTCCGCCGCGCGGGCTAAGTGCTGGATCCGGAGGAAGATCAACCCTGAATCCTCTCCCCCTCCGCGATCCCGGCTTACTGACGGTTACCGCCGAAGGTCGTCTTGAACAGATCGTCGTTCTCGACACGATCGTAGCTTAGTCGCCGGAAATCGTCCTTGACCGTGCCATCTATGATCTAATCGGCGAGTTCGCGGGCCAAGATTGGCCCGGTCTTGAACGCATGCCCACTGCCCCCGCACGCCTCGTAATAGCCTTCGAGCCCGGAACGGGGCCCGAAAAAGGGTGCCCAGTCCGGGGTGACGTCGTAGAGGGCGGCATAGCCACCGCCCAGAACCTCAGGCGCCTGGCCAAGCTCGCCGCCATACCGCCGCCCA
>CAYUNL010000044.1:0-2228 GCA_964446055.1 uncultured Alphaproteobacteria bacterium
GCGATCTGGTCTACGTCTTTTGCCGCGGCGAGCACCCGATCATCGTCTTCGACAAGGACGGCAAGTTCGTCAACGCCTGGGGCGAGGGGGTGTTCTCGAACCCCCACGGCATCTTCATCGACCGCGACGACAACGTCTATTGCGCCGACAACGGCGACCACACGGTGCGCAAGTTCACCACCGAGGGCGAGCTCCTGATGATCCTGGGCGAGCCCGACGATCCCGCCGACACCGGGTTCAAGATGGGCGAGGCGCCGGTCCAGCGCGGCGGCGGCCCCTTCAACATGGTCACCAACATCGCCGTCGGACCGGGCGGCGACCTGTTCGTGTCCGACGGGTACGGAAACGCGCGCGTGCACCGCTTCACCGCCGCCGGCGAGCTGGTGGCCTCGTGGGGCGGACCGGGAACCGGCAGGGGTGAGTTCAACCTGCCGCACGGCATCGCGGTGGACCGACAGGGGCGGGTCTACGTCGCCGACCGCGAGAACTCACGGGTGCAGATATTCGACGGCGAGGGCGGATTCCTCGATGTCTGGGACTGGGTAGGGCGGCCCGACGACCTGTTCTTCGACGACCAAGAGAACCTTTTCATCGCCGAGCTGGGCTGGACCGTACCGCCAAGCCAGGTGCCCCACTTTCAGCTGATGCAGCATCCACCCATGGGGCACTCGCCGATCGCCCGGGTCACGATCTGCGATCCCGACGGTGAGATCCACACGCGCATCGGCGGCGAGGAGTCGCTGTTGCCGGGAAACTTCATCGTCCCACATGGGATCTGGGCCGATTCACGCGGCGACTTCTACGTCGGCGAGGTGATCAAGACCTCGGGCGCGATCGACCATTTCGCACCGCTCACCTGCCACGCATTTCAGAAGTTCGTGCGCTCCGGCTAGCGGCGCCCTCGACTAGCGAATCACGCCGCAATAGGCGCGCGTGCCGCCCTTGTCGCGGTCATCGGCATAGCGGTCGGGCCCGCCGTGGACGATCAGCGCGCGACCGACCAGCGCGGCCACACCGAGACGCGGGGCCACGACCGGCATCGTCGCCGCTCCGCCCGCCTCGACCACGAGATTCGGCAGATCGCCGAGATGGCCATCGCCAAACGGCCCCGCGTGGCGTCCCGTCCCCTTGGGGTCGTAGTGGCCGCCCGCGGCGCCGCCGGCGACCGCGGCACCGTCTTTCTCGGATGGGCCGCACGCCGGGTTCTGGTGGATGTGGGCGCCGTGTAGCCCCGGCGACAGGCCCGCGAGCGCGGGCTCGATCGAAAGGCCGTAAGGCCCGTCGGCGAATCGGACGCTGCCGACGTCAGCGCCGACGCCGGATTCGCTCACGGCGTGCACGCGAACGGTGATCTCGTCAGCGAGTGCTGGCAATCCCAAACCGAGTAGGGCCGCGACCGTGGCGCCCAAGGACAGCGACATTCTCATTCCACACCGTCTTTCCGCGTTGGTTTGCTCGGCATGATATCTTTGCCCGCCCGGCGAGGGGAAGGGAAGGGAAGCGTATGTATCGCGAGAAGTATGATCTGAGCGGGCGCGTCGCGGTGATCACCGGGGGCGCGGGCGGCATCGGGTTGGAGTGCGCGCTGGCGCTCGGTGAGTGCGGCGCCGTCGTGGTGGTGGCCGATCTCCGCGACGAGGAAGGGGCCGAGGCGGAACGGCGCTTGCGCGAGGCCGGTCATACGGCCGAATACACCAGCCTAGACGTTACCGACAGTGCTGCCGTCGAAGCTTGCGCGCGCGCTCTCGCGGAGCGCCACGGCCGCGTCGACGTTCTGATTAACTGCGCCGGAATCGGGGCCAATACCTACGCCACGGACATCGCCGACGATGAATGGCGTCGGATTATCGACGTAAACCTCAACGGCTTGTTCTGGTGCTGCCGAAGCTTTGGCGCTCACATGCTTGCCCAGGGCGGCGGCAGTATCGTCAATATCGGCTCATTCGCCGGATTGATCGCCAACCGGCCGCAGAGCCACGCGCACTACAGCGCCTCGAAGGCCGGCGTGCACATGGTAACGAAGTCCTTGGCCGCCGAGTGGGCGCCCAAGGCAGTACGGGTGAACGCCGTGGCGCCCGGTTTCATCGATACCCCGATGTCGCACCGGAGCATGGTCAACGCCGATTGGTACGCGAGCTGGCTCAAGGATGTACCAATGGGCCGCATGGGCAAACCCGATGAGATCGCCTCGGCGGTCCTGTTCCTGGCTTCGGACGCCTCGAGCCTGA
>CAYUNL010000044.1:2238-10962 GCA_964446055.1 uncultured Alphaproteobacteria bacterium
CCCCCGCGGCTCGCCGCCTGACGATTTGATTCCACTGCACAACTGAATCGCATGAGGAGGTTTCATGCGGCGTTTCCGATTACTTCCCTTCTTGCTCCTGCTCGCGGGCTCGGCCGTCCTGGTCGCGGACGGCGGCTATACCGTGTGGTGAGCCGGCCGCCTCTGCTAGCCGGTGGAGGACGCGAGTACGCCCATCCTGGTGACCGTGACCCCGTCCTCGCTGCGGGTGCCGGTGCCTTCGGAGAACGCCTTGAAAAGCGGCAGCGTTTGCAGCCGCGCCACCGCCTCGCTGTCGGCGCCCCAGATGACGTGGCGTAGGGATAGCCCGTCCTCGGCCTTCAACACGGTATAGCTCACGTTCGGATCGTCCAAGGCGCGGATTGCGCCCACCCACTCTTGAACGGCGGCTTCTTGCTCACCGATCTTGTCGGACTGGACCTTGTACTCCACGAGCGTCACCGAGCCATCACGCATGATTCTCCTCCTGGGCGAACGGGTCGATCGGCCAAGCATCCGCGTTTCTCGGCCCGGAGTCGAGCGCACCGATGGTTCGCCCGCGCGCTCCGTGGTAGCGTTTGTGAAGGCTCTCGGGAGGAATCCAGCGAGTGACGTCGAAAGCGGACTTTTCGGAGCCGATGGCGAGCCCCCAAGCGTCCTTGATGGCCGCCATCGAGCACATGGAAGAGGGGTTCGCGCTCTACGATTCCGACGACCGCCTGGTGATCTGCAACAGCCGCTACCTCTCGGCGTTCATGCCCGAGCTGGAAGGCGAGTTCGTAGCCGGCATGAGCTTCGAGGAGATCGTCACCATCGCTGCGGAACGCGGCTTCTTCGCGCTCGAGGGCCGCACCGTCGAGGAGGTGGTCAAGGAGCGCATGGACCTTCGCCACAACCCCAAGCAGCCGTGCGAGATGCGGCTCGCCAACGGCGACTGGATCTCTCATACCGCGAGCACCGGACGAGCGAGGGTGGCACCGTGGTCCTGCGTCTCAACATTACCGAGCGCAAGCGGACCGAGGAATCGTTGCGTCAGAGCGAGGAACGCTTCCGCTCGGTGGCGGAGACGGCGAACGACGCGATCATCTCGGTCGATGCCCGCGGGCGCATCATATCGTGGAACCGCGGCGCCCAGCAGATCTTCGGTCACACCCGGTCCGAGTTGCTAGGCAAACCGCTGGAGCGGCTGATGCCCAGCGAGTATTACGGCCAGCACGTAGCCGGCGTCGCACGCGCGAGCCAGGAGGGCCACCACAAGTACGGCGACAAGCCCGTCGAGCTCAAGGGCTTGCGCAACAACGGCGAGGTGTTCCCGCTGGAGTTGTCGCTGTCGCATTGGAGGAGCGGCGAGCAATTCTTCTTCACCGGCATCATCCGCGATATCACCGAGAAGAAGGAGGCCGAACGCGCCCTGCAGGAGGCCAAGGACGAGGCCGAGGACTTGTTGCACCGCATCCTGCCCGAGCCCATCGTCACCCGAGTGCACGCCAGCGAAGCCACGATCGCCGACCGCTTCGAGGCGGTGACGGTGTTGTTCTCCGACCTGGTTGGCTTCACCAAGGTATCTGCCGGGCTTACGCCCAACCAACTGGTGGACAACCTCAACGACCTGTTTTCCGGCTTTGACGCGCTCGCCGCCGAGCTTGGCGTCGAGAAGATAAAGACCATCGGCGATGCCTACATGGCGATGGCCGGCGCGCCGACGCCGCGGCCCGACCACGTGGCCGCGGTCGCCGATATGGCGCTCGGCATGCAGGAAGTGCTGGGGCGGTTCAACGAAAACCACGATCCGCCGTTCAGCATACGCATCGGGCTGCACAGCGGAGCGATCGCCGCCGGCATCATCGGCAAGCACCGTTTTCTCTACGATATCTGGGGCGACACGGTGAACACGGCGAGCCGCATCGAATCGTATTCGGAGCCCGGCCGCATTCACGTTTCGGCCAAGGTGGCGAGTGTCTTGGCGGCCGATTTCGACCTCGAATCGCGCGGCGTCATGGAGATTCGGGGCAAGGGCGAGATCGAGACCTTCTTTCTCAACCGGCGCAGGTAGCAACCCGGCTCGGCTTGATCGAAGGCCGGCGGTGGCACCGAGCGGCGGTGTTTGCTAGGCTCCCCTAGCTCGGGCGCGGGGGCACACATCAGGGGGTGATGAGGTGGCACAGGTGAGCAAGACGCCGCTACTCGACAAGGCGACTTCTCCAGCGGATATCCGCCGTCTCAAGAAGAAGGACTTGCGGCAGCTGGCGGACGAGCTCCGCGACGAGATGATCGACGTGGTCTCGAATACCGGTGGCCATCTCGGCGCCGGGCTCGGCGTTATCGAACTCACGGTGGCGCTCCACGCGATCTTCGACACGCCCCGCGACAAGCTGATCTGGGACGTCGGCCATCAGGCCTACCCGCACAAGATCCTGACCGGGCGGCGCGAGCGCATGGCAACGCTGCGCCAAGGCGGTGGATTGTCCGGCTTCACCAGCCGAAAGGAGAGCCCTTACGATCCCTTTGGCGCGGCGCACAGCTCGACGTCGATCTCGGCGGCGCTCGGCTATGCGGTGGCGCGCGACCTCGCCGGCGCGGACCACAACGTAATCGCGGTGATCGGCGACGGCGCCATGTCGGCGGGCATGGCCTATGAGGCCATGAACAACGCCGGCGCCATGAACACCCGCCTGATCGTCATTCTCAACGACAACGACATGTCGATCGCTCCGGCGGTCGGCGCAATGAGCGCCTATCTGTCGCGCCTGATCTCGGCCAAGCCTTACCGCGAGATGCGCCACCTGGCAAAGGAGCTGGCCGACAAGTTCCCGCGGCAGCTACGCGACGCAGCGCGCCGCGTCGAGAAATACGCCCGCGGCATGCTGACCGGGGGAACCCTGTTCGAAGAGCTCGGCTTTTATTATGTCGGCCCGATCGACGGCCACAACCTGGACCATCTGTTGCCGGTGCTGAAGAACGTGCGCGAGGCCGATCACGCAGGCCCGATCCTGGTCCACGCCGTGACCCAGAAGGGCAAGGGCTACGCGCCCGCAGAAGCGGCGGCCGACAAGTACCACGGCGTGAGCAAGTTCACCGTCTTGACCGGCGAGCAGGCCAAGCCGACGCCCAAGGCGCCGAGCTATACCGGCGTCTATGCCCAAGCGCTGATCGCCGAGGCCGAGCGCGATGACAAGATCGTCGCCGTGACGGCGGCCATGCCCTCGGGCACCGGTCTCGACAAGTTCGCCGAACGGTTCCCCGAACGCTGCTTCGACGTCGGCATCGCCGAGCAGCACGCCGTGACATTTTGCGCCGGGCTGGCCTGCGACGGGTTCAAGCCCTTCGCCACCATCTACTCGACGTTCCTGCAGCGCGCCTTCGACCAGATCGTGCACGATGTTGCAATCCAACGCCTTCCGGTGCGCTTCGCCATCGACCGCGCCGGCATGGTCGGCGCCGACGGCGTCACCCACCAGGGCTCCTACGACGTTACCTACCTCGGCTGCTTGCCGGGATTCGTCCTGATGGCCGCCGCCGATGAGGCCGAGCTGGTGCATATGGTCGCCACCGCGGCGGCCATCGATGACCGGCCCTCGGCGCTCCGTTATCCACGCGGCGAATCGACCGGGATCGGACTGCCCGAGGAAGGCGTGGCGCTCGAAATCGGGCGCGGGCGCGTGTTGCGCGAGGGCACCAAGGTCGCGCTCCTTTCCTACGGCACCCGGCTCGGCGCGGCGATGACGGCGGCCGACGAGCTGGCCGCGCGCGGACTTGCGACGACCGTGGCGGACGCCCGCTTCGCCAAGCCGCTGGATGAGGACCTGGTACGGCGGTTGGCCGGCGAGCACGAGGTCTTGATCACGCTGGAGGAGGCGGCGCTCGGCGGCTTCGCCACCCAGGTGATGCAGTTCCTGTCTAGCGCCGGATTGCTGGACGCCGGCCTCAAGCTCCGGCCGCTGTGCCTGCCGGATCTGTTCATCGACCACGACAAGCCGGAGAAGCAGTTCGAGCAGGCGGGCCTCGATTCGCACGGCATCGTCGCCACCGCACTCGACGCGCTGGGCCACGCCGAGACCGAAGCCGCCCGCGCCTGAGGCGATCGCCGGCGGCGGTCCGTGGCGGGGCCGGCGCCGGGGCGGACGAGAGCGATGACAATCCTGGTGACCGGGGGTACCGGGTTCGTGGGATCGGCGGTGGTCCGGCGCCTGTTGGCGGCCGGCGAGACGGTACGCGTCTTGGCCCGGGCGGCCAGCGATATGCGCAACCTCGAGGGGCTGGACGTCGAGCTGGCGAGCGGCGATCTGGGCGCGCCCGATACCTTGGCGCGTGCGGTCGCCGGCTGCCAGGGCTTGTTCCACGTCGCCGCCGATTATCGTTACTGGGTGCCGCGCCCCGCCGAGATCTATGCGACCAACGTCGCCGGCACGCGGTCGCTGATGCGGGCGGCGGGCGAGGCCGGCGTGGCCCGCGTGGTCTACACCTCGAGCACCGCGACGCTCGGCTTTGCGCCCGCGGGCGGGGCGGCGGACGAGGAGACCCCGGTCGTGCTAGCCGACATGATCGGCCACTACAAGCGCTCGAAGTTCCAGGCCGAGGCGGAGGTGAGCCGGATGGCGCGCGAAGAGGGATTGCCCGCGGTCATCGTCAATCCCTCGACACCGGTAGGGCCGCGTGACATCAAGCCGACGCCGACCGGGCGCATCATTATCGAGTGTGCCCGTGGCCGTATGCCCGCCTATGTCGAGACCGGGCTCAACGTGGTCCACGTCGATGACGTGGCCGAGGGCCATCTGCTTGCCTACCGGTGTGGGCGCCTGGGCGAGCGCTACGTGCTCGGCGGCGAAGACATGAGCTTGCGCGAAATCCTCGGCGCCGTGGCCAGCGCTGCGGGGCGCGCGCCACCGCGGGTGCGCTTGCCGCACGGTGTCGTGTTGCCGCTTGCCCGGATCAGCGAAGCCTGGGCCCGCATCTCGGGTCGTGAGCCGTTCGCCACGGTGGACGGCGTCCGGCTCGCCCGCAAGCGGATGTTCTTCTCCTCGGCCAAGGCGCACCGCGAACTCGGTTATGCCGCGCGCGCGGCCGAGGATGCGCTGCGCGAGGCCGTGGCCTGGTTTGCCGCCAACGGCTATCTCGATTGAGGCGATGCGGTTTGGCGCGGCGCGAGCAGGAGTGCTAGGCTCGGGCGCTGGCTGGTTGGGGGGATGGTGTGACGCCGGCTGGGGTGAAAGGGAAGCCAGGGTTGAAGGTTCTGCTCGCGAATCCGCGGGGATTCTGCGCCGGGGTCGAGCGCGCCATCGAGATCGTCGAGCGCGCGCTCGATCGGTTCGGCGCGCCCATCTACGTGCGCCACGAAATCGTCCACAACAAGCGCGTCGTCGACACCCTTCGCGCCAAGGGTGCGCGCTTCGTCGAGGATATCGATGAGGTGCCCGAAGGCGCGGTGACGATCTTCAGCGCCCACGGGGTGGCCGAAGCCGTCGAGCACGCGGCCGCGGCCCGCGAGCTCAACGTGATCGACGCCACCTGCCCGCTGGTGGCCAAGGTCCATAAAGAGGGCCAGCGCTATGCGGCGAGGGATTACGAAGTAGTGCTGATCGGTCACCGCGACCATCCCGAGGTCGCCGGGACCATGGGCCGAGTACCGGGCCCGGTGCATCTGGTGACCTGCGTGGAGGACGTGGCGGCGCTCGAACCGGCCGATCCCGCCAAGCTCGCGTACGTCACCCAGACCACGCTCAGCGTCGACGACACCCGCGAGATCATCGCCGCGCTGAGCGCACGCTTCCCGAAAATCGTCGGCTCCGACATGCGCGACATCTGCTACGCGACGCAGAATCGTCAGACCGCGGTACGGGCGCTTGCCGAGGCGGCGGATGTGGTGCTGGTGGTGGGCGCGCGCAACAGCTCGAATTCGAACCGCCTGCGCGAGATCGCCGAGGTGGAGGGCGTGTCGGCCTATCTGATCGAGGACGCGGCGGCGCTCGATCCAGACTGGCTCGCCGCAACCGACACGGTCGGGATCACCGCCGGCGCCTCGGCCCCCGAGGAATTGGTGAGCGAGTTGGTGGAGCGGCTGGGGGACCTACACGACATCGAGGTCGAGCTGCTGTCGGGCGTCGAGGAGAACGTCCGCTTCCGGCTGCCCGTGGAGCTCGACCCCGACGAATCGCCGGCTCGCTTGGTCGCCGGCTGAGGCAGGCCCATGGCGGTCCCACTCCGGCAGCAACTCCGCATCGGCGCCTACATACTCAAGCAGCGCTTGGCGGGCCGCGAGCGTTATCCGCTGGTGCTGATGCTGGAGCCGCTGTTTCGCTGCAACCTCGCCTGCGCCGGCTGCGGCAAGATCGACTACCCCGATGCGATCCTCAACCGCCGCCTGTCGGTGGACGAGTGTATAGCCGCTGCCGAGGAGTGCGGCGCACCGGTGGTCTCGATCCCCGGCGGCGAGCCGCTGCTGCACCGCGAGATCGGCGACATCGTGGCGGCGCTGGTCGAACGCAAGCGCTTTGTCTACTTGTGCACGAACGCGCTGTTGATGGAGAAGAAGCTCGAGCTGTTCCGGCCCAGCCCTTACCTCACCTTCACCGTACATCTCGACGGGCTCGAGGACGAACACGATGCCTCGGTCTGCCAAGATGGCGTGTTCGAGCGCGCGGTCGCCGCGATCGCTGCGGCCCGGCGCCGCGGTTTCCGGGTCAACGTCAACTGCACCCTGTTCGACGGCGTGGCGCCGGAGCGGGTGGCCGCCTTCTTCGATTTCGTTGCCGCCGAGCTCGACGTCGAGGGGGTTACCATCTCGCCAGGCTACGCCTATGAACGGGCGCCCGATCAGGAGCACTTTCTGACGCGGCGCAAGTCCAAGCAGCTCTTCCGCGAGATCTTCGCGCGCGGCAAGGGGCGCGGTTGGCGCTTTACCCAGTCCTCGCTGTTCCTGGATTTCCTGGCCGGCAACCAGAGTTATCGTTGCACGCCTTGGGGCAATCCGACGCGCAACATCTTCGGCTGGCAGCGGCCATGCTATCTGCTGAACGAAGGCTACGCGCCGAGTTTCCACGCGCTGATGGAGGAAACCGACTGGTCGAGCTACGGCACCGGAAATTACGAGAAATGCGCCGAGTGCATGGTCCATTGCGGCTATGAGCCGACGGCGGTCGCCGACACCGTAGCCCACCCTTTGCGCGCGTTGAAGACGGCGATCGCAGGGGTGCGGACCAGCGGTCCGATGGCGCCCGAGATCCCGCTCGGCGACCAGCGGCCGGCGGCGTACGTCTTCGAGGGCTTGGTCCGCGAGGCGATCGAGCCGTCAGGCGACCGCGAAGAGCGCCGAACCCAAGCCGGCGGCGCCGCGTAGGCCCGCAAGCCCGGCGCCGGCATCGCGGGCGAGGCGGGCGAGCGCCGGCAACTCCCAGGGCCTGAGCGAAAGTCGCTTGGCGAGGGTCAGCGCCGCGACGCCGCCATCGGCCCGGACGATGGAGCCCAGCCAATCGGGGAGCGCCCGTTCCACGGGATCGGCCACTGCGCGGATAGCCAAGTGAGGGAGGCCAGCGAGCGCCGCCGCACGGGCCAGCGGACCCGATTCCATGTCGGCGGCCAAGGCCCCGGTTCGGGCGCCCAGCGCGCGCTTGTCCGCCGATGTCGCGAGCAGCCGTTCGGTGGCAGCGATGGCGCCGCGCCTGACCGCGAGTCCGGCGGCGGCGGCCGCCGCGCTCACGGCCTCACCCCAATCGGGATGGGTGGCGAGCGCCTCGCCGTCCGCAAACACGACACGATCGGGACAAAGCACGGTGCCGGGGGGCGCCGCGGCATCGATGCCCGCGGCCAAGCCGAAGCTCAGCAGCGCCTGAGCGCCGGCGTCTATCAGGGCTGCCGCATCGCACGCGGCGCGCGCGCTGTCGGCGCCGGCGCAGCGGCAGGCGTGCACCGCGCCCTGTTCCACCCGCTCGATGATTCGGCGCTCGGCCGCGAGCCCGGTGAGAACGCCGAGTCGTCTCACATCCCGTAGCGGACTCGGGGGTCGTTGCCGCGCATGAGGTTGCGATATCGCGCCAGCGCCCACAGTGGGAAGTAGGCGGCGTAGCCGTGGTACTTGAGGTAGAAGACGCGCGGGAACCCGACCCCGGTCCAGTGCTCCTCGCGCCAGCGTGCGCCCTCCCGCGGCGCATCCAACAGGTAGCCTACGCCGCGACGTGCCGACTCGCTTTGCGCCTCGCCCGCCGCCATCAGTCCCAAGATCGCCCATGCCGTCTGGGAGGGCGTGCTGGGGTGCGCCTGGCCCCGGTCTTCGGGCCGGTAGCTCGCGCAGCTCTCGCCCCAGCCGCCGTCGTCCGCTTGGCGGTCTTTGAGCCAAGCCACGGCGCGGCGGACCCCCGGTCTGCCGACGTCTTCGCCCACCGCGTTGAGGGCGCACAAGGCGGACCAGGTACCGTAGATGTAGTTGACGCCCCAGCGCCCGTACCACGATCCGTCCGGGTCCTGCTCGCGCTTGAGGAAGTCGACGGCGGCGCGGACCGCGGGATGCTCGCGACCGTGGCCAAGCTGGGCCAGCATGCCGAGGCAGCGGGCGCTGACGTCGGCGGTCGGCGGATCGAGGAGGGCGCCGTGGTCGGCGAAGGGAATGTTGTTGAGATGATAGTGGGTATTGTCGGCGTCGAACGAGCCCCAGCCGCCGCCTTCGCACTGCATACCCAAAACCCAACGGAGCGCGCGCTGGAGGGGTTCGCGATAGCGCTCGCGGTCGGCCCGATG
>CAYUNL010000044.1:10972-13947 GCA_964446055.1 uncultured Alphaproteobacteria bacterium
GTCGTCGACGTCGGGGTAGTAATCGTTGCGGTACTGGAAGGCCCAGCCGCCCGGTGTGAGCCCGGGGCGGCGGAGCGACCAGTCCCCCTGCGGCTCGGCTGACTCACGCTCGGCGAGCCATCGGCACCCGGCGGCGATTTCATCGCCGGCGCCGCCAGCCTCCAACAAGGCGTGCGCAGCCAGCGCGGTATCCCATACCGGCGAGACGCAGGGTTGACAGTAGGTTGCCTCACCGCGCTCCACCGTGAGCCGTTTCAAGGCGCGCTTCGCCGTCACCAGGCGTGAATCGTCGGCCGGCGTGCCCAGGGCGTCGAGCGCCATGACACTGTTGGCGATAGCCGGAAAGATGCCGCCCAAGCCATCTTCGCCGTTGAGCCTGGGGTTCATGAAGGCAAGTGCGTTCTCGATCGCGCGGCGCCTTCCCGCCCGCGGCACCAGGCGTTCGGCGGTTCGCACCAAGCGGTCGAGCCCGAGGAAAAGCTCGCCCAGAACGGCGCCCGTGGGATTGACGGTGTAGGCACGCTCGTCCTCGGGCGGCACGGTGAACAGCTCGGCGATGCCCAGCGAGCGCGGATTGCCATCAAAACCAGCAGGGGAGCAATCACCGTGCGCGACCAGTACGAGATATTCGAGAGGTGGAAGGGAAACCACCGCGGCAGCGCCATGATCTCGACCGGCATCGCCGGCACCGCACGCCACGGAACCTGTCCGAACAGCGCCAGCGTGACGCGGGTGAAGACGTTGGCGCGCGCCGCCCCGCCGCGCGCGAGCACCAGGCCGCGGGCGCGCCGCATGTGGGCCGCCTCGGGCGGATCGCCGATCAGCTTGAGCGCGTAGTAGGCTTTGACCGTAGCCGATATATCGGCTACGCCGCCGGCAAACAGCGGCCAGCCGCCGTCCTCGTTCTGCGCGCCGCGCAGGTAGCGGGCGATGCGGCGCTCTTCGCCGGCGTCGATTTCGCCGAGGAAGTGCTGCAGGAGAATGTATTCGGCCGAGATCGTGGCGTCGGCCTCGAGCTCGAACAGCCAGTGACCGTCGGCGCGCCGCGCCGCGGCCAACGCGGCGGCGGCGTCGCGGACGGTGGCGTCCAAGTCCGCGCCGCGATCGAGATCCGGGGCCGTCTTTGGTTGCGGCTCTCCGCCGGCTAGAGCCTTCGCTGTCCCCCCCGACATGGCGGGCATAATGCCGCGCCCGCAGGATGGGTCAAGTGCGAACCGGCCCCAAGGCGGGGATATGGGTGGGTTCGCCGCGCTGGACCGGTGCGGCGCTGGGGAGGGCGAGCTCTCTCGGCACGGAAACGACGCGCTCGGCGCCAAAGCGCGCCGTCACCGTGGTTCCAGCCCCGAATTCGCTCTGGAGCTCGAAGGTGCCGCCGTGCGCCTCGGTGAACGACTGCGCGAGTGGCAGGCCAAGGCCGGAGCCTTCGTACTGTCGGTTGAGGTCGCTGTCGACCTGGCCGAAGCGCGATAACGCCTTGGGAATCTCCTCGGGCGCGATGCCGATACCGGTATCGACGATTTGGAATACGTGACCGCCGTCGGCCCCGCACCAGACCCGGACCGTAATCTTGCCGCTCGGCTCGGTGAACTTGATCGCGTTGGACAGCAGGTTGACGAGGATTTGCTTGGCTTGCGCTCGTCGGCCCACAACGCCGGCAGATCGGCCGGGATATCGAGGGTGAGTCGCAGTTCCTTGTTGTCAGCGCGCTGCCCGACCAACGTCTGCGAGGCGCGGACGAGGGCGTCGACGTCGATGCTCTCCTCGTTGAGGTCTTCGGCCCCGAACTCGATCTTCGAGAGGTCCAGTATGCCGTTGATGACCCCGAGCAGGTGTTCTCCGGAGGCGTTGATATCGTGTGCGTAGTCGCGATACCTGGCGGTGCCGACCGGCCCGAAGACCTCACGCTCGATGATCTCGGAGAAACCGATGACTGCGTTCAAGGGGGTACGCAGCTCGTGGCTCATGGTGGCAAGGAACTCGGACTTGGCGCGGTTGGCGGCCTCCGCTTGGTCTCGGGCGAGGCGCAGGCTGTGCTCGTTCCGGCGGAGCGCGGCGGTCCTCTCCTGGACCCGCTGCTCCAAGCGCTCGCGCGCCTCGCTGAGCGCGGCGTTCTTCGACTTGATCCTTTCGTCGTTGTCGCGAAGGGCGCCGTATTGCTTTTTGATGATTCGATCGGCGCGGCGCACAATTAGGAACAGCACCCCGTACAACACTCCAAACGCCACGAGAAGGCCCGCGATGAACTCGGCGGTACTATCGTCGATGCGCGCAAGCATAGGCGTAACGTCTGTATACAACTCGAATACGCCCTCGATCCGGTCGTCGGCCGAGCGGATCGGGACATAGGTTTCAACGAGATCACGATCCTCGACGACGCCGGAGAAGGCGCTGAAGGTGTCGCGATAGGAGAGTTTGCTCGCCGGCATTCCTTCGCTCGCAGCCATGAAGAACCCGCGATTGTCGCGCTTACTATCACCAATCTGGCTCGCCTCGGATGAGTAGACGGTGAGTCCGTTGAGATCGTAGATCTTGACCTTGAGTACGGGGGTGCCCGCGGTCAGGGTCTGTACCGCCTCATGGATGCTTAGGGTCTGCGGATGCACCCGCAAGCTATTGCCGCCCGTATCCTCAATCGATGTCACGTGCGCTGAGAAGCGAGACCAAATCGTGTTCGAGAAAGTCCGCGCGAGACCTACGTTCTGGGCCTCGGCGGTGGCGACCAGCTGGCTTTTCGCGTACTGCGGATATGCGGTTCCCAGACCAACCGCCACTATCGCCGTGATCGCGGCACTCGTGAGGGAAAAATAACCGAGGAGATTGAACATCGATGGCGGGTTGCGTCGGTTGGCCGGCGGAGAGGCCACAATGCATCAATGTGATTAAAGAATCTCTGACCGCACGACCGCTCGCGCGATCTTGATGGCTTACCCCGAGTATCCCGCCGCGAGGCGGGCCGCGCGTTGGCCCGAGCGGAC
>CAYUNL010000045.1:0-13875 GCA_964446055.1 uncultured Alphaproteobacteria bacterium
GGTGACCGGTTCGGTGATGAGACCAAGCGAGATCAACCCGGAGTTGAGGACGCCCTCGTTTCCGAGGATCGTCTTCCAGGCGTATATCTTCATCAGGTAGCCGCCAAACAGGGTGACCAGCGCGATCAGCAGTAGCGCCGGCCCCCAGCGACCAGCCTTGAATCGAATAATATAGGCGTAGACGAAGCCGAGCGCCGTCGTAATCACAGCCACAATTGCCGCCATCTCGATGGTGAAGACCAGGATATTGGCGGATCGGTCGTAGGCCTCGACGTAATTCTTGGTCGAGAGGTCGGCGGACAGCTTGAAGAGCTTGACCTGCCAGAAACTGAGGAAGAAGAAATAGGCAAATGGTGCGACGAAGAGTGCCGCAAAGATCGCCGCCGAGGGCGCGATCAACAGGTAATTGGAACGCAGGCGTTCCACGGTCAGCGGCGGCGGGTGGGCGTGGACGGTTCAGGAAGGGGGGACGGCCGGGACCGCTCGTGGCCTGGTCCCGGCCGCACCCAGAAAGTTGCGCTCACGCGGCTTTGAAGCGCTCCCACTCCTTAATCCAGTCATCGAAGGTGGCATGCACGCCGTCATCCTCGAGCGGTGGGAAGGTGTAGAAGGTCATGGTATCGTTCATTCCCACCGGGTCGTCGTAGGGATAGAGCGCCCTTGAGGCGTCATCCAGCGCCGCGATCGCCTCGGTGTTCACGATGCCCTGCACGAACTCGGTGCCGATCTTGACCTGGGCCGGAACCCCGATGATCTGGTTGCACATCGCATGGTCGAGTTCCCAATTGGGGGCGTCCTTGGCGATGCAATAGTTGTCGAGCCAGGCAAACGTACCTTCCTTGGGATAGGTGTACTCGATCACCGAACCGGCGTCGGCGGCGAACTTCTTCATCGCCTCCCAGCCGCCGAACGTGATCGAGACGTCACCGCGGACCAAGGCGTCGGAGAGCTCACCCCAACTGACGGCGATCATGCGCAGGTGCTTCTCCTTGAGCCGGATCACGTAATCCACCGCCTCTTTGAGTTGCGCGTGGGTAAGGAACGTCGCCGATTCGGCATCGGTCACGATCCGCGCCGCCAACATGATGTTGCCGAGCGCATCGTCCATCAGACCGACCTTGCCCTCGTATTTGGCGTCGAACAGGTCGTTCCACGAGCCCGGCGCATTCGGGATCACCGCGGGGTCGTACATCATTGGGAAAGCGCCCCAGGTGAACGGAACCGCGTAGAGCGTGCCGTCGACGTTGATGTTCGAATCGTTCTTGAACAGCGGCATCACGTTCTCGAGGTTGGGAACCAGCGACACATCGATCGGCGCAATGAGATCGGTCTGCGACAGCAGCGGCACGTAACCCATGTAGGGGGTGACGATATCGATGTTGCCGACGCCGCCGGCGCGAAGCTTGGTGACAATCTCGTCGTTGTTGCCGATGTATGTCGTCGACAGTTGAATCCCCTCGCGGTCCATAAAATCGTCGACGAACAAAGGCTCGTCGTACCCCTGCCAGCCCAGGAAGACGACTTCGGCGGCACGCGCCTCACGGCTGCCGAGGCCCACGGCTGCCATACCGGCGGCGGCCATGAGGCCGGCGTTGAAGCCGCGCCGGCTGACCGGCCCAAAGCTGCGAACGCGCCTCAATCCTGATTTATACATTTTCCAATCTCCTCCTATGCGGTGGATCGCTTGCGCTATAGAAACACTTACCGCAGGACTTATCAACATTGGGCTCCATCACGTTCCAAGGAGAACGCAATGAGCGAGGGGACGCCTGCTATCTTGGTCACCGGCGCGACCGGAAAGGTCGGCCAATGCTTGATCGAGGCTTACCTGGCCAAGCAGCCGGTCGGCACGATACGGGCGCTGTGCCACAACCGGACGATCGAAGCATCGGACCGAATCGAAGTAGTACACGGCACGATTTCGGATCGTGACGTCGTGCGCAAGGCGATGGACGGCGTCACCCACGTTGTCCACCTCGCGACCTGTAAGGAGGTTCCCGAACAGGTCATGGACGTCACCGTCAAGGGCCTGTTCTGGATGCTTGAGGAAGCGCGCGAAAGTAAAACCTTACGTCGTTTCATCCTGATCGGCGGTGACGCGGCGGTCGGGCACTTTGATTATCAGCGGGACGCTCCGGTCACCGAAACCGGACCGTTCATGGCCTATGAGGGATGCTACGCCCTGTCAAAGGTCATCGAAGAAACCATGCTGCGGCAGTACCAGATCCAGTACGGCCTGGATGGCTGCTGCCTCCGTGCCCCTTGGATCATGGAAAAGGACGATTTCAGATGCGCGCACACCTTCGCCGAGGATGTCTTCGGCGGACCGCGCTGGTGCGACGAGGTCGATTCGGCGGCGGCGAAGCGCTATGCCGATACGGGCGCCGTCCCGGTGATGCTCGATGCGGGGGGCCGGCCGATGCGGCGGAATTTCGTGCATGTGAGGGACTTGGTCAGCGCCATCATCACCGCGCTCAACCATCCCGCAGCCTGCCAGCAGCTGTTTCATTTCGCGATGAATGAGCCCGTCGATTACGGCAAGATGGGCGAGTATCTGGCGCACACTCGCGATCTCGAGGTCGTTCGTATCGCGTCACCTTATTTCAGTACTTGGTTTGATAACGCCAATGCACGGCTGATGCTGGGCTGGACGCCGGAAATCGATCTCGAACGTATGATTGACCTGGCCTGGGATTACCAGCGTGCGCCCGACGATCCGCGCGTCACGTGGTATCCCGGGTAGAATTGGCGTGTAAACAGGGTTCTCGCGAGGCGACCGGCAAGGCCGCCTCTGAAGTCTAGGCCCGTTTCCGGCCCCATTTTTTTTGCATTCGCTCGTGCGCCTCCGGCGAGCCGTCGTGGAAGGTGCCGAACCAACGGTCAAACGGCACCATGGGGTCGCCATAGTTGCACTCGAAGTAACGGTGGTGCAGGTAGTGGAAGAAATCGCCCGGAAGCGTGGCCTTGCCCCTGACGACGAGTTGATCGAACCCGGCATGTCCAGGAGCCGGACTTAGCGCCGCCAACTGTAGAAGGACCAGCGCGTGGATCGGATGCGAAGGCACGATCCAGAAGATCAGCACGCCCGAGAAATAGATGATGTGCTCGATCGGGTGCATCGCCAATCCCGTCCAGGGGCCGACGTTGACGTTCTTGTGGTGCACGTAGTGGGCGCTACGGTAAAGCGGCTTCCAGTGAATCAGACGGTGCCCAAAATAAAAGTGGGCCATGTGCCACATCATGATCGCGCCCAGCACCAAAGCGAACGAGATGGGCTCGGTTCTCCAGTCCAAGTACTGGATCGTGCCGTTGGCGTAGGCCCACATCATCAGCACTTCGTAGGCGGTCCAAACCGTGCAGCCGCTCGCGACGTTCCAAAAAATGTTGTCTCGCAGCTGATCGCCCCACAGGAAGGTCGGGTTCTTTTCGCCCAGCCATTTCGGGTGATACTTGTACTTCGATCCTTGGCCCCTGAACGTGTAAAGCCAAAGATGCAGCCCTCCGGCAAACAACACTAGGAGGCCAAGATTGCGAAAGTATATCTGCGCGATCCAGTCGACCCGGAACTCCGCCATTCGGGCGAGCTCGGGTTGGGTGTAGCGCCAGGTGAGGATCGCGAGCACCGCGAAAAGCGCGTTCCACGGCCACAGATAACCGGGGTAGACAAAAATCCACTTGAGCGTTTTGAGCAGGCCCGGCGGCCACACCCAAAGCGGCAGCGTCTCGGGACGCTCCGCCGGCTGCCACTGCCCCCGAGAATCGCGGCTCCCGTCGACGGCTTCAGACATCAGGCCCCTCTACGCCCTTCGCCGCCCAAAACGTACCCCCGCGGCCGCCAGTGCACAAGGCGCCGAGCCTACGGCGCGGACTTGGCGACCGCGGCGCCGGCTATGAAGCCGCCGGCAGTGTTACCACCGTCGACCGCGAACGCGGAGCCGGTGACGAAGCCCGCGGCATCCGAGGCCAAGAACAGCGCCGCCGCCGCGATCTCCTCGGTGCGGCCCAATCGGCCCATGGGAATAATGTCGTTGGCGAAAGGGAGCCCGTCTGCAGGGTCTACGCCGGCCTGACGGAACTCCTCTTGAAGCATCGGCGTCTCGGAGCCCCCGGGGCAGAGCGCGTTGATACGGATACCCTCGCGCGCATGATCCATCGCCATCGCCCGGGTGAGCTGCAGCAGCGCTCCCTTGCTGGCGCAATAGGCCGCGAATCCGGGCTGGCCGACGAGGGCGAGTTCCGAGGCGATGTTGACGATGTTGCCGCCGCCCTGGCGCCGAAAGACCGGGATCGCATTTCGGCTCAGGAAGAACGGGGCATCGACGTTGACCGCCATGACGTTGCGCCAGGCACCCTCGGTCGTCTCCTCGGCGGTGGCGATGTGGACGACACCGGCACAGTTGACGAGGACGTCCAATCGACCGCAGCGGCGGCTCGTTTCCTCGACCAACCGGTCGCAAAACGTAGGGTCCGTGACATCGCCGGCGAGAAACTCAACGGCTCCGCCATCTTCAGCGATCGCTCGCCGGACCGCCTCGCCGCGTTCGATATTGCGGCCGGAGAAGAGGACGGCGCCGCCTCGGGCCGCGAACCCGCGGGCGATCGCCTCGCCAAACCCCGAGGTGCCGCCCGTCACGAGCGCGACCTTGTCGGCAAAGTCGTTCATAATCTGAGCCCTGAGGACGGTGGAGCGTGGCCTGGGACTATATCATCGTTGGCGCCGGATCGGCCGGGTGCGTCTTGGCCAACCGCTTGTCAGCGGACTCCAAACGCCGCGTCCTGCTGATCGAAGCCGGCCGACGCGACAACTCGATAGTCATTCGAATGCCGGCCGCAACCTATCTCGCGGGCATCGGCAATCCAAAGTGGGATTGGTGCTACATGGCCGAGCCCGATCCGACGCGGGGCGGCCGTGCGGACATTTGGCCGCGCGGCAAGGTGCTGGGCGGGACCAGCTCGATAAACGGCATGCTCTATGTGCGCGGTCAGCGGGAAGACTATGACCGCTGGGCGGCGCTCGGCAACCAGGGCTGGGACTACGCCAGCGTTCTGCCCTACTTCATTCGCGCCGAGGACAACGAGAACGGGCCGTCAACCTACCATGGCGGCGCCGGCCCGCTCGCCGTTTCCAACATCCGCGAGGTGCATCCGTTGTCGCGGCTTTTCGTCGCCGCTGGTGTGGCCGCCGGGGTTCCCGCCAACTCGGACTTCAACGGCGTAACGCAGGAGGGCATCGGCCTTCTCCAGGTGACTCAGCGGAACGGGCGACGTTGTTCGAGCGCCACGGCTTATCTGCGGCCGGCTGAGCGGCGGCCCAATTTGAGCGTGGTGACCGAGGCGCATGCGAGCCGAATTTTGTGCGAGGGGCATCGCGCCACCGGCATCGAGTATGAACTCGGGCATGAGCGAAAGCGTGCGCACGCGAGCCGCGAGGTCATCGTTTGCGCCGGTGCGGTCAACTCGCCCCAACTTCTGATGCTGTCGGGCATCGGCCCGGCAGCCCACCTCCGCGAGCATGGCGTCGGGGTCGTGCTTGACCTACCCGGCGTCGGAGAAAACCTGCAAGATCACCCGGGCCTCCTGCCCTGCTACCTCGTCAAAGACCGCACCTACAACGTTGAGCGGACGCCGCCGCGCCTGCTATGGCACGGGCTGAACTGGTTACTGTTTGGCCGCGGTCCGGGCTCCACCCCGGACGCCCATGCACTGGCGTTCGTACGCTCGCGTCCTGAAGGGCTCGCCTCGCCCGACGTCCAGCTCCACTTCACGCCCGCGGGCTACGATCTTCGCGAGGATGAGGTGGTCCTCCTCGACCGGCCCGCGGTGACCGCCATCGTCAACGTCTGTCGCCCCGCCGGCCGCGGGCGCATTCGGTTGAAAAGCGCCGATCACCGTGCGCCCGCCAGCATCGAGCCGCGCCTGCTGGCGAATGATGAGGACGTTGCCGCGCTGGTGGCGGGGGCCAAGCTGGTGCGCCGCATCTTTGCAACGCCGCCGCTCGATGGCGCGGTGGTCGCCGAGGCGACCCCTGGCAAGGGGGTCGAGAGCGACGCCGACTGGGACGCCTACGTGCGTACCCACACGGTCGGAATCTATCACGCCGCAGGCACCTGCAAGATGGGCTCCGATGCCATGGCGGTCGTCGACCACCGTCTCCGCGTGCGCGGAATCGACGGGCTACGGATCGCCGATGCCTCGATCATGCCGACGATCGTCAGCGGCAACACCAACGCGCCGTGCATCATGATCGGCGAGAAAGCCGCCGATCTCGTCCTCGCCTAGCCGGGCCGGCGGCCCTACTTCCGCGTTCGACTTCGCGACGCCCGCGCCGTCACCGGCCGCATCGTCGCGCTCCGTGCCACCTTGTAGCCGACCCGCCGGCCGAGTTCGCTCGTCATCATGCGGTCAATGAAGCTTTGATGGGCCCGGGGCACACGCGTCTCAGCCGCATCTGGCGTGACATCGCCGGCTAGATCGTCAAGAACGATGTGCGCGGCGTTGTGCCCCGCAGCACCCATCACACCCCCACCGGGATGCATGCCCGCGCCGCATAGGTAATAGCCGGGCACCGGCGTTCGGTAGTGCGACAGCTCGGGCAGCGGGCGAGACGAATAGAGCTGCGGCAACGTCATGGCGGTATGGAAGATGTTGCCCCCGGTGATGCCGTATTCCCGCTCGAGATCGAGCGGCGTGATCACGACCCGGCCAAGGATGTGGTCCCTGATGTTCGGCGCGTAGCGGCACAGAACCTCGATCACCTTGTCTCCCCACGCCTCTCGGGTGCTGTCCCAGTCGCCCTTGGCAAGCTCGAACGGCGTGTGTTGGACCCCGATGGTCAGCGTGTGCTGTCCCGGCGGGGCCAAACTCGGATCGGTGACCGACTGGGTGATGACCTCAATCATGAAATCGTCCGGAATCGCACCCTTGCGTTGCGCCGCGAACGCGTTCTCGAAGCTCTCGACGGATGCGCCGAGCATCTGATGGCCGCGGTGCTGAGGTCCCGGCGCCGCGTCGGCGAAACCGACGTAGTGGGGCAGTTCATCGACTAGCAAGTGAACGCGCGCCATGCCGCCGCGCGTGTCGATCCGCTCGATGGAGCGGCGGAAGGACCCCTCCAGGAGCCCGGGTTCGATCAACTCCAAGAGCGAGCGCTTGGGATCGGCGTTCGAGATCACGACGTGCGCCTCGATCGACTCACCGCTTTTCAACACCACCCCCCTCGCGTCGCCACCAAGGATCTTGAGGCGATCCACCGCGGCATCGGTGCGGATCGTGACGCCGTGGTCCTCGGCCGATCGAGCGAGCGATTGCGTGAGACCACCCATGCCGCCTTTGACGAACGCCCAGCGGCCCAACTCGCCCTCGAACTCGCCCGCCGCGTGATGGCCATAGATGTAAGACATCCCCGGGGTCGTCGGCCCACCGTAGATCGACACCATGCCGTAGAATGTGAGGAAGCCTCGGATGTGCGGGGACTCGAAATAGCGTCCAAGCAAATCATTGGTCGAGGCCAGCACGAATTCGTCGAGTAGGTCCTCCTCGCCGAGCTCCTCGAACGCGCGAAAGACCTCTGAGCGGCGTGGCGGGGGCTGCATCAGCCAGGGATGCACGATTTCGCCAAAGCGGCGGTAACGCGCGCCGAACTCTAAGAACCTCTCGGCGTCGCGCTTGCTATGGCGCTCCAACTCGCCAAGCGTCTTGTCGAGTTCCCGCCACAAGAAGAGGTGGCTGCCGTCGTCGAACAGCGCGAAACCCTGAACATCGGGCGCATACATCTCCAGACCGTGCTGCTCGAGTTCGAGGTGACGCACGATCTCCTCGCGAAACAAGCCTTGAACGAACGCGCACGATGAGAATGTGGCGCCGGGGATCAACTCCTCGCTGACACACGCACCCCCAACCTGATAACGCGCCTCCAGCACGATTACCTTGCAGCCGGCTCGGGCAAGATAGTTCGCCGCCACCAACCCATTGTGACCGCCGCCGATGATCGCGACGTCGTATTGCTCGGACATCGGCGGCGGCCGACCTATCCGCGCTCGGTCGGCCGCATCGCCTGCCAGACCCGCAGGGGGATGCGGGCGTGGGGCGGGCGCAGGATATGGGCATGTGCCTGACGCGGCAGCGTGAGATCGTCGATGTAGTGCCCGTGGCCGCTTAGAAAGCGCCCGTCCTCGCAGCGCGCGGCCGAGCGGCCGATGCCGAACTTCGCCATTCGTTCCCGATCATCAATCGAGGGAGCCATACGGTACGAACTCGCCGTCGCGCCGGTAGGCCTCGTGGTAGGTCGCGAGTTTGTCCTCGTCGACCTCGACCCCGAGCCCCGGCTCCTCGATGCGCCCCCACTTCGGTCCATCGGCGATGGGCAAGCGCTCGGTGAGGATGTCGTCGGTCATCATCTGCGCGGTTTGCTGTTGCCCCTGGCACGCGTTCGGCGCGTTCAGCATCATGTGCTGTCCCGCCGCCGCGGTCAGCCCCAGCTCGCCGTGGGTGTGCTTGCAGACCAGCTGCCCCTCGAGATGGGCGAGATGGATCAAGCTGTTGAATCGCCTGAGAGAGCCCACCCAGTAGCTCGAGAAACACAGGTATTCGACACAGCGGCTCTTGATTACTCGGACTACGTCAGCCTCTCGCCATAGCCCCTCGTTGGCGCAGAGCGCCGGCAGCCCCGGTCGCCTGAGATCGAGCATGTTCTCTAGCGGATCGATGGGAACCGGCGCCTCGACGAAATCGATGCCGTAGCGCGCATGCCAGTCGGCGAGAATCCGCGCCGCCTCGGGCACCGACCAGGCCTGATTGGCGTCGATCCGTATCTTCGCATCACTGCCAATGGCTTGGCGCAGCGCTTCCAGCATCGCCTCTTCGGCTTTCCGATCGACGCCAACCTTGAGATAGAACGTAGTGTAGCCACGCTCGACGCCGTCGCGGCCCTGCGCCGCCATCTCGTCGGGGCTCGCCTGGCGCAGGAAATAGAAGTAGTCGATCTCGTCGTGGAGCCCACCGCCGAACATGCGGTAGAGCGGTTGGCCGCAGGCCTTTCCGCACAAGTCCCAAAGCGCCATGTCGATGCCGGCGAAGGCGAAGTTCCCGGTCATCGGCTGGAACTGCCAAGCACCGGTGACAAAGACGTCGCGGGCGATGGCCTCGGTTTGCCACGGATCGCGGCCGATGACGAAGGGCGCCATGGTCCCGATTGCGCTCTCGATCCCGGCGGTGTCGGCGGCGGTGCAGCTTTCGCCCCAGCCCACCAAACCCTCATCGGTGGTGAGCTTGACGATCACGTCGCTGACGCCACCGCGGGCGATGATCGAGCTCACCTCGTCGTGAGTGTAGGGAACGCTGACCGGAAAGGTCTCGAGTTTGACGATCTTCACGCTGGGCCTCGCCGATCAGCCGGCGAACGGGGTTTCTGCGATGCCCTTGGTCCCCGTGTCGATCGCGAAGATCCCGCCCGCCAGCGGTTGCTCGGCGAGATCGCCCTCGCTCAGATCATACCGTGCCGTGGTGACATACAAGACGTCGAGATCCTCGCCACCGAAGATGGCGCTGGTAACCCGGCTACACGGCAGGGGGATCGTGCGGTCGATGGTGCCGTCGGGCGCCCAGCGGATGAGGCAGCCACCGTCCCAGCGCGCATTCCACACGAAACCCTCCGAATCGATGGTCGAGCCGTCGCCGAGGCCGAGCGATTCATCTTCGGTCTTGGCGAACATGCGCCGGTTCGAGATGGCGCCATTCGCGGCGTCGAAGTCGTAGGCGTAGATGCCGACCAAGGTATCGGCGAAATACATGATGGTGTCGTCGGGACTCCAGGCGAAGGTGTTGGAGATCCCGAGGCCGGATTCCATGTGCTGGTGAGAGACGTCCGCGTCGATGCGATAGAGATTCCCGGTGCTGCCCTCGATCGGCCGGCCCGAGCCGTCGGGGTTCAAGTTGTTGTGCATGGTGCCGAACCAGAAGCGGCCCTGGCGGTCGCACTTGCCGTCGTTCGATCGATTGGTCGGAACGCCGGCGTCGGGTGCGCACACGCGCTCGCGCGCTTCGCTCTCGGGATCCCAGAAGTCGATCCCGCTGGTAGTGGCGACGATCATTCCGCCGTCGCGGCGAAGCGCCATCGAGGCGACCATCTCGGGCATCTTCCAGGTCTTGGTCTCGCCGCTCGCCGGGTTCCAGCGATGCACGGTGTACGAGGGTACGTCGGTCCAATAAAGGCACCGCTCTTCGGGTGACCAGAGCGGGCCCTCGCCCAGCCAAGCCTTGCAATCGACAACGCATTCCGCCGTGCTCATGACCCCGTCCTGCCCTTCAACCAATGGTGGTCGCATCCGCGATCATAGGCGGCGGCGGCCAAGGGCGACAAGCGCCATGCGGCGCGGCGCCGTCTTGCCGCTTCCCGGCGCCCTTGGTACGATTCGACCCGAGATGACGGCGGAATTGTCGAACATGTCGGGGCCGGGCGACGGCGCGCCGATTTCGGACCGCGAACGCGGCGTCTACGCCGAAGACGGATTCCTGGTCGTCGAGAATGTCGTCGCGGCAGCCGAACTGGAGGAGTACCGGGAGATCGTCGACCGCATGGTCGAGGGGCGCATCGATTGCGGCGATTCGCGGGCCGACCTCGGCGGCCATCGCGCGCGGGTACGGACCTCGGTCGAAAACATCACTATGTTGCCCTCCGAAACCGCGCCGCAGCTCGCTGAGAGCACTTTCTTCCGGCGCTCGCTCGACATCGCGCGGGCGCTTCTCGGCGAAGACCTCGAGCGCGACATGACATGTTGATCGACAAGGCGCCGCACACCGATACCGCGACCCCGTGGCATCAGGACCAAGCCTATTGGATGCCGGGCATGCCGGACCGGCGCTCGGTCAGTTGTTGGCTTGCGCTCGACGCGACGACATTGGACAACGGTTGCATGTGGTTCGTGCCCGGCTCGCATCGCCAACCGGTTCGCCGGCACCGCTACTCCGGTGAAACCAGCCATGCGCTGGAAACCGACGCCGCGGAGGCGGAAGCCGTCGCCTGTCAACTGGCGCCCGGCGCAGCGACGTTCCACGACGGCGGCACCTTGCACTACAACCGCGGAAACTCGAGCCGCACCCGCCGGCGCGCCCTGATCACCAACTTCCGCCCCGCGGCGATGATCGCGTGGGAGCGCGAGCGCGGCTACGACCACCGCCACGAACTCGACGAACTCGGGGTCGAATCCGAGCACGTCGTTCCGCGCCGGGCATCATAGCCGTTCGCCCGTGGGCGCTCCCCTCCCCTCGTCGGTGTTCGACACGCCCGAGGACCTCGGGCACGACCTCGCGGCGGCGATTCTTTCGGCCCTCGGCCGCGCCGCTGACGAAGGGCGCCGCTTCGTGCTGGGCTGCCCCAGCGGGCGCAGCCTACAGAGCACTTACGCCGCGCTCGGAGAGCGCGCCGCGCGCGAGCGCGCCGATCTTTCGGCCGTGACGATCGCGATGATGGATGAATACGTGCGGCCCGACGATATGGGCTTCGCGCCGTGCCCGACCGATGTCCACTACAGTTGCCGGCGCTTCGCCCACCAGGAGATCCGCGCCGTCTTCAATCGCGGCCTTCCTGCGGCCAAGGGAATCGCGGAAGCCAACGTCTGGCTTCCCGATCCCAGGCGACCCGCCGAGTACGATGAGCGCATGCGCCAGGCCGGAGGCGTCGACCTGTTCTTGCTGGCGAGCGGCAGCTCGGACGGGCACATCGCCTTCAATGCTCCTGGCAGCACGCGAGATAGCCGATGCCGCATCGTCGAGCTGGCCGAAACGACGCGGCGTGACAACCTGGCGACGTTTCCCGCGTTCGCCAGCATTGACGAGGTGCCGCGCCATGGGGTCACGGTGGGGCTGGGTACGATCGCGGATTTGTCCAAAGAAGTGGTGCTGGTCATGCACGGCCCCGACAAGAAAACCGCTGCCCACCGGGTCTTGGCGTCGCCGCGCTTCGAGCCCGAGTGGCCGGCGACCATCGTGTTCGAGTGCGCCAGTGCGCGAGTACTCTTGGACCGGGCCGCCCAGGAAGCGCAGGCGGCGGCGGTGTGATGAGCGAATCGCCACATTCGCCGGTTGCCATCGGCGTTGACGTCGGCGGAACCAAGATTGCCGGTGGCCTGGTCGATATTTCGGACGGCAGTATCCTCGCTCGGCGCACCCTTGCCACCGCCCCCGGGCGGGGTTCCGAGGCGGTGCTCGGCGATGCGATCGACTTGGCCCGATCGCTGATCGAAGCGGCGGGCGGGCGCGGCCTCGAGGTTCTCGGCATCGGCTGCGGCGTACCCGAGCTGGTCGATCTCGATGGCAACGTCAAGTCGAGCTACAACTTTTCCTGGCCGGGGGTCGCGGTCCAGACGCGGTTTGCCGAACTGGGGCCAGCCATCGTCGAGTCCGACGTCCGCGCCGCGGCCCGCGCCGAGGCCGCGTTTGGCGCCGCGCGTGCACTCGGCCATGCGGTGTACGTGACGATCGGCACCGGCGTCAGCTACTGCCTGATCATCGACGGCGAGCCCTATGCCGGGGCCAATGGCTACGCCATCCATTTCGCCCAAAGCCCGCTTACCGTTCGATGCGATTCGTGCGGCGCGGTATCGGGGCCCGTAGTCGAAGAGATCGCCTCTGGGCCGGGACTGGCGGCCCGCTTCCGGGCCCGCGGCGGCCGCGCGGAGAGCGGGGAAGAGGTACTCGCGGCTGCTGGGGACACGGTCGCGGTCGATATCGTGGGCGAAGCCGCAGATGCACTGGGCGTGTTGATCGGCCTCGCCGTCAACATGCTCGACCCCGAGGCTGTGATCATCGGCGGCGGCCTGGGTTTGGCGGGCGGGCTCTATCGCGAACGTCTCACCGCCGCGACGCGCGCCCACATCTGGGCGGACAGCCGCCGCGGTCTACCGATTTGCAGCGCTGTGCTCGGGCCCGACGCCGGGCTCATCGGCGCCGCGTTGAGCATCGCGCGGGTGGCGCGTCGGTGACCTAGCCGGCGTCGATCACCCGGTGCGTGGCAAGCGTCCAGCCCACTCGTAACTTGGCGCCCACCTCGAGACCCTGCCGCAGGCTGAGATCGGCGTTGTTGACGATGACTTCCGCGCCGTCAGCGAGTTCGATTTTGTAACGAACGTACGGTCCGAGGAACACCATGTCGCGCAACTCGCCCGCGAGCACGACTTCGGCCTCAAGGTGGTCGCGCGCAAGCACCACCGCCTCCGGCCGCACCACCACACGCACCGGTCCATCGCCCCCCGGCGAGGCGAATCGCGCGCCCCCGTCCAACCTGACCTCGCCGCCGACGCGGGCCCCGGCAAAGACGTTGGCCTCGCCGATAAAGGTCGAAACGAACTGCGTCTTGGGCTCGGAGTAGATCTCCTCGGGACTGCCCAGTTGCGCCAGCTCCCCCGAATCCATGACCGCCACGACGTTGGCGAGACCCAGGGCCTCGCCCTGGTCGTGGGTGACGAACACGAAGGTGCCGCCGATCGAATGGTGGATGCGCCGCAGCTCCTCCTGCATCGCTTGGCGAAGCTTGAGGTCGAGCGCGGCCAGGGGTTCGTCCAACAACAATACCTGGGGGCGCATCACCAGCGCCCTGGCCAGCGCCACCCGCTGTTGCTGGCCCCCCGACAACTCTTTGATCTGCCGCTCGCCAAGCTCCTCGAGACGCACCAGCACGAGCGCCTCGCGGACCCGCTCGGCGATGTCGGCACGCGGTTGCCTGGCGATGCGCAGCCCATAGGCGATGTTCTGGCGGACCGTCATGTGCGGAAACAGGCCGAGGCCCTGGAATACCATGTTGGTCGGCCGCATTTCGGGCCCCAGCTTCGTCACCTCGGTGCCGCCGATTTCGACGCTGCCCGAGGTCGGCGCGATGAAGCC
>CAYUNL010000046.1:0-8502 GCA_964446055.1 uncultured Alphaproteobacteria bacterium
CGAGCTCCGCCACCAGCGCGCTGTTGAGAGCGTTCAGCGCCTCGGGCCGGTGAAGTGTGATCACGCCGACCGCGCCGCGCGTTTCGGTGCGGATGTTCTTAAAGGCCATGATTTGGGTGCCCCTTGCGAATCCTGAACTTGCGCGCATTCTAGGCCGCGCCGCGGGCGGATGAGAACACGCCGGACAAAAAAAGGGCTGGCGGGAGCCAGCCCAAATAGAGGAAGCCAGGGAAGGCATAGGGAATCGCACGCGCGCGCCGGGCCGTCCCTAACATGGGTTAGGAAACGTCGGGCGGGATCAATCTTTGTGGCCGGCGAGGCCGGAGCTTACCTCCCACAACCGGGCCGCGGTTTCCGCATCGCGTGCCGCCACCGACGCTGGAGCTGCGCCGCAATTCTCGAAGTACTGTCCGCTCACCCCCTCTACCTCGGGCGATGTGGCGAGGTAGATCGAGGTGTGGGCTCCCTTCTCCGGGCTGATCATGAAGGTTTTGGCCATTCTCCAACCGAAACCGACAAGGCCTCTGGCGTCCGCGCCAAGGCCAGTCGC
This sequence comes from uncultured Alphaproteobacteria bacterium, assembly GCA_964446055.1. Taxonomy (GTDB): domain Bacteria; phylum Pseudomonadota; class Alphaproteobacteria; order VGEJ01; family VGEJ01; genus CAYUNL01. Next base: position 551 of record CAYUNL010000046.1, read on the forward strand.
GACGACCCCAGGGTGCAAGGCGTTGGCGGTGACGCCGGTGCCGTCCAGCCGGCGCGCGAGTTCGGTCGTGAACAAGACGTTGGCAAGCTTCGACGCGGCGTAAGCACCGACGCCACGGTAGCCACGCTTGATCTGCAGATCATTGAAGTTGATGCGGCCGCGGGCATGGAGGGCGGATGATACGTTGATGATGCGCGCCGAAGTGCTTGCTTTGAGCGTCTCCAAGAGTAGGTTGGTCAGGAGGAACGGCGCCAAGTGATTGACGCCGAAATGGGTCTCGAAGCCGTCGGTGGTGGTGCGCCGCTCGAATGCGACGAGCCCGGCGTTGTTGACCAGCACGTGGAGGCGGTTGTGCCGGGCGCGGAACTCGGCGGCCATGCGGCGGACCTGGTCGAGTTCAGCAAAATCGGCGACGATCGCCTCCACCGTGTGGCTACCGGTAGCCTCCATGAGGCTGCGGGCCGTGTCCTCAGCCTTCTGGCGAGTGCGCCCGTGGACGATCACGGTCGCTCCTTGGGCCGCCATTGCCTGGGCGGTCGCCCGCCCGATGCCGTTGGTCGCTCCGGTGACCAACGTCACGCGGGCGTTCATCGGTGAATCTGGCGCATCGCTCATCGCGGCGTTCGGACCATGACCTCGGTGATCGCAGCCACCGAGATGGGCGCGCCGCCGGGCCTGACTAGCGCGCAAGCATTGGGGTTTCCCCAACGGTTGCGGACGATACCAATCTGCGAGATGGTTGCGCGCGTCACTCTGCTGTCGCGCGATGCAAGCGCCTGCGTCGGGGAGACGCCGCCCGGCCCGGCCGCAGCGATCCATTCGGAAGATTTGCGCGAACCAGTGAGCATCCATCACTCCCAGGGGTGTCCGTTGCGGCGAAACCAAGCTAACACGATTCTGCCAGCACGGCGTTTGGCCGGCAACGAGGTGCAGGCGGTCGATTCGCGATTTGATTGCGGTTGCCAAGATAAAGGCAAAAGCTCAGCCGCCGGTCGACGACGGAGTGCCACATACCTCTGTGTGGGATGTCACCAATATCGAAAAAAGCGTTGAAAAACGAATCGTTTTGCATAGATTGCCTCAACTTGGTTACCGTCGCGGGTCCGGCTTTGGCCATCTTCGTCCCAGGACTATTCAATCTGTCCTGTTCCGTGTTATCTCGCCGGCCGCCATCGATTGGGCGTAAGGCGTCGTTGTTCTTGTTCCCCGGACTATCGTGTCGGCAAGAAAAAAATTAGCCGCCCTTGAGGTGGCGTGAGGAAGCGCTATGAGCTTTAAGATCAAGTTTTGGGGGGTGCGCGGGTCTATCGCCTGTCCATCCCCTACGCACATCGCGTTTGGCGGCAACACGAGCTGCGTCGAGGTCGCACTCGGAGGTCAACGCATCATCCTCGACGCCGGCACCGGCATCCGTAACCTTGGTCATTGGATGCTGAAGAAGAACGTCAACTACGCACGAATTCTGATGTCGCATACGCATTGGGACCACATCAACGGCTTCCCTTTCTTTACACCGGCGTTTCAAAAAGACACTCGACACCGGCGTTTCAAAAAGACACTCGCTTCACAATCATGGCCGGGCACCTGATCGACACGGTGGGCATACGACAAGTGTTGGCCGATCAGATGGCGCAGCCGACCTTCCCGGTGCCCATGGAGATGATGGGCTCCAAACTGGAGTACGAGGACTTTCGAGCCGGCGATACCTTCACGCTCGGCAAGGGCATAAAGGTGAAGACGGTGCCGCTGAACCACCCCAACGGGGCCACCGCCTACCGCATCGAGTTCAAGGGAAAGTCTGTCGTCTATGTCACCGACACCGAGCACATCATCGGCCGGCCCGACGAAAACGTACTCGGCCTGATCGAGGGTGCCGATCTGGTGATCTACGATTCGACGTACACAGACCAGGAGTTTCCGGCCAAGATCGGCTGGGGTCACTCGACCTGGCAAGAGGCGATACGCCTGTGCAGGGCAGCCAATGTAAAGACGCTCGCGATCTTCCATCACGACCCCGACCACGAGGACTTGTTCATGGAGCGGTTGGAGACGGAGGCGCGCGCGACCTGGGCTGGCTGCTTCGTCGCGCGCGAGCATATGCGCTTCAATTTACTGTAGCTGCGCCGTCCATCGCTCCGATTCCGGCACAAAGTTGTGTCCACTACCGCTTGCCGCTTGCCCGGCGGGGTATATGTCTTTAAGACGGGGATGGGAGAAGGCCAGTCCGCCGGGGTGCGAATCTCGCGTTCACCAAGCGGGCAAATATTGGGAAGTCGGCTTTTGACCTCGGATGTGAGTACAGCCGCGGCGCCGCAAACCGGCGCCGCTTCACGCGAAGAGTTGGAATCGGTCGTCGTCCGTTTTGCGGGCGATTCGGGCGATGGCATGCAGCTGACCGGCGCTCAGTTCACGCTGACCACGGCGTTCGCCGGAAACGACCTGGCGACGTTTCCGGATTTCCCAGCCGAGATTCGGGCGCCCGCGGGGGCGACGTTCGGTGTATCCGCCTTTCAGATCCATTTTGGCTCACGCCGGATCCGCACCTCGGGCGACGCGCTCGATACCCTGGTGGCGATGAATCCCGCGGCGCTAAAAGTCGAGCTCGGGAACGTGCGCGAAGGCGGGCTGGTAATTGCCGATACCGGCGCTTTCTCAGAGCGCAACCTGCGCAAGGCAGGTTACGCCGCGAACCCGCTCGCGGACGAGGGACTGAAGGGATTTCGTACATTCGCGCGCGACATTTCCAAGCTGACTCTCGAAGCGGTCACCGAGTACGGCCTCTCGCGCAAAGAGAGCCTGCGGTGCAAGAACATGTGGGCGCTGGGGCTGGTCTATTGGCTCTACGACCGTGACCGGCAGCCGACCGTCGAATGGCTAAAAGAGAAATTCGCCGCGCGGCAAGACCTTGCGGACGCCAACGTCGCGGCGCTAAACGCCGGTTACGCCCACGGCGGAATCGTCGAGTTGCCCCAGGGGCTCGGTGGCTACGTGGTGCCGCCGGCCGACATCGAGCCCGGTGTCTACCGCGCGGTGACGGGGGGCGAGACGCTGGCGCTCGGGCTCGTCGCGGGCGCCGATCGGGCGGGGTTGGAGTTGGTTTTCAGCTCGTATCCCATCACTCCGGCCTCGCCGATACTGCACCACATGGCCGCGTTGAAGTCTCACGGCATCGTGACCTTTCAGGCAGAGGACGAGATCGCCGCCGCGTGCTGTGCCATCGGTGCGTCCTACGCCGGCGCGCTCGGCGTGACTTCGAGTTCGGGTCCGGGAATGGCGCTCAAGGGCGAGGCGTTGGGCCTCGCGGTGGCCACCGAGCTGCCGCTGGTGGTGATTGATTCGCAGCGCGCCGGGCCTTCGACGGGCATGCCCACCAAAACCGAGCAATCCGATCTCTTCCAGGCGCTATTCGGGCGAAACGCCGACAGTCCCTTGGCGGTGCTTGCGCCGCGTTCGCCCGCCGATTGCTTTGCCATCGCCATCGAGGCGGTACGCCTGGCGACAAGGTTCATGACCCCAGTGATCGTCTTGAGCGATACATACCTTGCCAATGCCGCGGAGCCTTGGCGTATCCCCGATATCGATGATTTTCCGCGCTTCCCTGTGGCCTTCCGCACTGAAGACGACGCCGGGAGCGCACTTCGCCGCGATGAGACGACCCTCGCGCAAAGCTGGGTCAAGCCGGGCACGCCCGGGCTTGAGATGCGAATCGGCGGGCTTGAGAAGGACTACGAGACCGGACACATATCCTACGATCCCGAGAATCATGCTCGCATGACGGCGATGCGTGCAACCAAGATTGCGGGTATCGCAGCGGACATTCCGCCGCAAACGGTGGATATGGGCGGGCCTAGCGGCAAACTTGCCGTCGTTGGCTGGGGCTCGAGCTTCGGACCAATCGGCCGGGCCGTGGCTCGGCTGCGGGCCGACGGATTCGAGGTCTCGCACATTCACATTCGCCACCTTTGGCCGCTGCCGCGCAACTTGGGTGAACTCTTGGCCGGCTTCGAGCACGTGCTGGTCCCGGAGATGAACACCGGTCAGCTCGTTAGCTTGCTGCGCAGCGCTTATCTGGTGCCAGCCGAAGGACTCTCGAAAGTCACCGGCCAACCATTCGCGGTCGCCGAGATCGAAAACGCGGCGCGGGGGAGGCTGCAGGAATAGGCGCCATGGACGAGACAGTCGAAAAGCTGAAGCCCGCCCGGTTGTGGCGACTTCGCGGTGCTCAAGGCGATGCGAAGCACGCTCGCTGCGATTGGTGCGACCCGCGAGGGCACCGTATTCGTGTCAGGCATCGGCTGCGCAGCGCGACTGCCGTATTACATGGCCACTTACGGCTTCCACACCATCCACGGCCGCGCCGCGGCGATTGCCACAGGGGTGAAGCTTGCCAATCCCGCCCTCGACGTGTGGGTGATATCCGGCGACGGTGACGGGCTGTCCATCGGCGGCAACCACCTTCTTCACGTGCTGAGGCGCAACATCGATGTGCAGATATTGTTGTTCAACAACGAGACCTATGGCCTGACCAAGGGTCAGTACTCCCCGACCTCGCGGAGCGGGACCCGCTCTCCATCGACTCCGTTGGGCTCGGTCGAGCATCCGGTGTCGGCAGCGGCCTTCGCCTTCGGCGCAGGCGCCCGCTTTGTGGCGCGCACGGTCGATACGCTCCAGGAACACGTTCCCGAAGTCTTGGCCAGCGCCCACGCGCACCACGGAACCTCTTTCGTCGAGATTCTGCAGAACTGCATCGTCTACAACGATGGCGTCTACGACGTCTTCACTGATCGCGAGGTCGCCGCGGAAGCACAGATTCACGTCAAACACGGCCAGCCCCTGTCGTTCGGCGAGGATGGACGGCGCGGATTGCGCGTGAAGCCGGGGACGCTGTCCTTGGAGGCGGTGACAATCGGCGTTGATGGGATCGGCGAGGCTGACCTTGCGGTGCACGACCAGACCGATCGCACGCTCGCTACCCTGTTGGCCGCGTTGACACCGCCGATGCCAGTTGCACTAGGAATTCTCTATTGCGACCCGGCCCCGGTCTACGAGGCGGAAGTGCGATCGCAAATCGACGAGGCGCGGGCCAAGGCGCCCAGCGGCGGCATCGCTGCGCTCCTCCACGGCGGCAGAACTTGGGAGATCGAAGGCGGGACCTCGACGTAATGTGGGCAGCGGCGCGTGCCGGGTAGATGTCCATTGGCGTAGCGATCGTCGGCGCCGGACCCGCCGGATTCTATGCCGCCGAGGCACTTTTTAAGGCCGGTCACGACGTCCGCGTCGATATTTTCGAGCGCCTGCCGGCGCCGTACGGGCTCGTTGCCTTTGGCGTAGCGCCTGACAATCAGACCACCAAGAACGTGACCCGGGTCTTCGAGCGCACGGCGCTCCGGCCCGAGGTGCGTTACTTTGGCAATATCGAGGTCGGCCGCGACGTCGACCTTGCCGACCTGCAAGCCTGTTACGACGCAGTCGTTTTGTCCACCGGAGCACCCTGTGACCGGCGGCTCGGCATTCCCGGTGAGGACAAGTCGGGAGTACTCGGCTCCGCCGCGTTCGTCGGTTGGTACAACGGCCACCCTGACTTCAGCGATCTCGACCCCGACTTGAACACCGCTGCGGTGGCGGTTGTCGGCCTCGGCAACGTCGCCCTCGACATCACACGAGTGCTCGTCAAAACGCCGACGGAGATGGCCCAGACCGACCTCGCCGACCACGCGGCGCGAGCGGTCCACGCCTCGCCGCTGTCCGATGTCCATATTTGCGGCCGGCGCGGTCCGCTCGAGGCGAATTTCACCAATGTGGAGTTGCGCGAGATGGAGCACCTGGCCGACTGCCAGTCGCTCGTCGATGCGGATCAGCTTCCCGACGACGTCGGTGACCTTCCGGAGCGCGAACGGCGCATCAAGGGTAAGAACCTCGCCACCCTCCAGGCGCTCGCGAGTTTGAAGGCCGCCGGCCAAAGCAAACGGGCGCACTTTCACTTCCTCGCTTCGCCCGTTGAGATCCTAGGTGGCGAGCGGGTTAGCGGCTTGAGGCTCGAACGCACCCGGCTCGTCGATGGCCGTGCCGTGGGCACCGGCGCCTATTTCGAGATCGAGTGCGGTCTGGTTATTACCGCGATCGGCACGGTTTCACCTGTCGTCGAGGGAGTGCCCTTTGACGAGCGGAGCGGAACGGTGGTCAACAAGGAAGGGCGTGTCGGCGAAGGTCTCTACGCGGCTGGCTGGGTAAAGCGAGGCTCTAGCGGCGTGATCTCCACCAATCGCAGGGATGCGACGGCGGTTGCCGATCACATCGCGGCCGATTTTGACGGCGGTGTCAAACCGGGTCGCGAGGCAATGGAGCAGCTCTTCGCCGAGCGCGGACTTTCGCCGGTCACCTTTTCTCAGTGGCAGAAGATCGACCAGGCGCAGATCGCCGCTGCCAACCCAGGGGCGCCGCGGCGCAAGTTCGTTTCGGTTGCAGACATGCTCGCTGTTCTTTAGCGGGACCGTCCTTGGTGGTCTTGCTCGCATCCATCGTGTAGAAACGGCGATGTATGGGCGAGTACGACTTCAGCTTGTTCTCGGTGCTCATCGCCGAGGACAGCGCCTACATGCGGCGCCTTCTCTCGTCCGTCTTGCGCGCGGTCGGCGTTGGCACCGTGTTGCAGGCTACCAACGGTAGCGAGGCGATCGACATGATGAAGCGGATGGCGACCGAACCCGAAAAGGTCGGCGTGTCATCGGTGGACATCGTGATGTCGAACTGGATGATGGATCCAGTGGACGGCTTGATGCTTCTTAGATGGCTGCGCCGCAACAAGGAATCGCCCGACCGCTTTATGCCTTTCATCATGATCACGGGCTTCGTCGACCGCGAGAAGCTCGAGCAGGCGCGCGACCATGGCGTGACCGAGTTTCTGGCGAAGCCGTACTCGGTGCAGTCGCTGGTTACGCGGCTGTTGGCGGTCGTTGATCGGCCGCGCGAATTCGTGCTGGCTCCGGAGTATTTTGGCCCAGACCGGCGACGGCGACCGCTTGACTACCCTGGAGCCGAACGACGCGAATCAGAGGAATCGGATATGGAGGTGGTCTATGCCGAATCAACAAACTGATACCGCCGGCAAGGCAGCTGAGGACAAACCCAAGCTTCGCCGCTTTCGGACCCGCAACCGGCTGAAGGAAAAGGCGAGCGGGGGATCCGGCGGAGGTAGCGGAAAGGTATCGGAAGAACTCCTGGAACTGGCTGCCGCGGAGTTCTCCAAGATGTCAGAGGACTACCCGGATTGGGTTTCCGGTTACATCGATTCGCTTTACAAGGCACATCGCGGTGCGGCGGAAGTTGTACCGGATTCGCGGGCCAAAGCCTTTCGCGAAATCAATGCGATCGCCCACGAGATGAAAGGGCAGGGGGGAACGTTCGGCTACCCCCTGATCACCATATTCGGTAAGTCGCTGTACGACTTCACGGAAGGGACCGCCATGCGCGACGATAACCACTTGGAGATCGTCAAGGCACATATCGACGCGATGAAAGCGGTGATCGGCGGCCGGATCGAGGGTGACGGCGGTGCCGTGGGAAACGAGCTGCGCGAGGCACTACGCGAAGCGATCGACAAGCACTTGCACAAGCGAGGCCGCGGCCGCCAATAGCACGCGGGCGGTGGCGCGTGCTTGGCAGTCTGCTAGTTGAGTTCGACCAGGGTCGCCGCGACCTTGCCCAAGGCCTGCGCGCGGGCCCACGCCACTTCGATCGACTTGGCTACGTCGAGGGCCCGCCGAAATGCCTTCAGCGCGGCGGCATTGTGACCGGCGCGCGCATGCGAGACCGCGATGTTGCTTAGTAGCCAGGCGCGGTCAAGCGGGCTCGCCACCGCGTCCACGCTCTCCAAAGACAGCGCCTCACTGCGCCTGGCCTCTTCCGTTGCGCCCGCCGATGCCTGCGCCGCCGCCACCGTCCACAACGCGTGG
>CAYUNL010000046.1:8512-13872 GCA_964446055.1 uncultured Alphaproteobacteria bacterium
CGCGTGGGCCCGTAAGCGGTCGATCTCGATCTCAGTGGCGGTTGCGAATCCCGCGTCGATCTCGCCGATCTCCACCAGGGACTGGGTGAGTCGGCTCATCGCGTAGGCACGCGGATAGTCGAGTGTCGCGTCCATCGCCTCGATCTCGGCGCGCGCCAAACTCATGGTCTCGAGAGCCCTCGAATTATCACCGCTTTTGCCTTGGGCGAGCCCGATCTGGGCCAGCACCAGTGCCCGGTAGCGCGCCCCATCGATCGAATCGACGCGCTCGAGCGCGCGCCGGTGATGGCCCGCCCGTACCAGCGATGCGGCGATCGCAAGCACCGCCGGGCGCCGCTCTACCGATTCAGGGACTTGATCCAGCATCATGAGCGCACCCTCGGGCCGGCCCATGTCGGCGAGCGCCACGACGATTCGACTGAATGCGCTTCTCCGTTCCTCCTGCCGTCGAATCTTGTCCGCCACCGCCAGTGCCGCATCGATCGCTGTCTTCGCGACGCGAGGCGCCCCTGCGTGACTGATTTCGACCGCCGTATCAGCCAGAATACTCACCGCACGCCCTCGATCGGTTGCCCGGCGCACCGCGTCACGGACGAGCGCAGCGGTGGCACGCGCCGCGGCGATGTTGCCAGAACTGGCCTGGGCAGCGGCGACCGCGGATAGAGCTTCTGCTCGATAGAGCGCGTCGGGAATGAGATCCGCCGTAGCCTTCGCGGCCTCGATATCCCCCATCTCCGATTGGGCGCGGCTGATGTTGCGGAGCGCCGGCATGATCAGTCGTGGATCGTCAATCTTGCGTACCGTCGCTAGCGCGTGCTCACCCATCCCGGCCTTGACCTGGATCACCAGAATCTCGCCCAGGATCCAATCGTTGAAGTGGGAGCGGTGTATGCCCTTCGCGCTCTCGATGGCCTCTTCAAGGATGCATCGCGCCGTGGGCGTAGCGAAGCACGGTGCCGGGTCACGCGTCGGATCGGCGGCCTCGTCAGGCGAGCGCCCGGCCAACAATTCGCGGGTCGCCGGGTTTGCCTCAAGCGCGCGGCTCGCGGCCTCTATCTTGTCGCGTTTCACGGCGTCAACGCGGTCGCGAAGCTCCTTCGCTTGGCCGACCGATTGCAGATGATCGAGGAGGGATCGATTGGCGATGCCGTCAGCCTCAAGATCGTTGCGACGCTGATACTCTCGTATCGCGGCCACCGTAACGTCGTTCATCGACCCGTCGAAGGGGCCGATGTAGAACCCGAGTTCGGCCAACAGCTCTTGAACGCGGCGCACCATGGGGTCGCGCCGCAGGTATTGCGGCAAGCGGGTGTCGTCCCCATCGTTGACGGCAACCGCCGCCAACTCAGTAGGCGTATCTTCCGGGGCGGCCCAACTTGTGGATGCCGGACCCAGCGCAAGGCCCGTGAAGAAGAGGACGATAAGAGTGATCGTTCGCACGACTAGCACCGAGACGGGTACGTACCATGCTTCGAGCATGGCCTCATGTTCGACGGTTACACCCTTCGAACGCGCAACACAAGCGCGAGCGCACGCGGTGGTGCGATTGGGAGCTAGTGGCCGCGGGCATACCCGTATGCCGACTCGCGAAATGAAGGCGATCAAGGGCTTCCTACCACATATCGATGGATGTGTCCCAGTATGTGCCGCATCTAGTAGGTTGGCGCCAAGGGCGCGATAGCCCCCATTCTTGCACCGCCCACGTATACTTGCCCTTAACGCTAACGCGGTCGGACAACCGCCGCCGCAACAAGGAGTGCTCGCGATGGAATCGGTTGGTGCGATATGGGCCGGTCTTTGGACAAATGTCGGGCTTGCCGGGAACGACGGCTACGAGTTGATTTGGATCGCCGTCGGCTTTGGCGGGCAGGCCCTGTTCGGCGGGCGCCTGCTGGTTCAATGGCTGATAAGTGAACGTCGCGGGCAAAGCGTCATTCCGCCGTCGTTTTGGTATCTAAGCCTGATCGGGGGAACCATTCTGGTGATATACGCCGTTCACCGCGAGGACCCGGTATTCTTTCTGGGCCAGCTCGGCGGCGTGTTTATCTACATTCGTAATCTGCACCTGATCTCTCGTCAGCGGCGGACCGCATCGGTAGGTTGACGCTGCACTGCTGCTAATATGACGCGGTAAGACCCGATCGCGCCGGCCGCCACTGCTGCGCTTTTCGCCGCGCGCGATCGATTTCCGCTGCGGTCATGTCGTGGGCCGCCTCGTCGCGCAACAATACGGCCTGGCGTTGCAGGCTCGAAATGTCCTCCTCGGTAACCAGCGTCAGCCACATGTAGGCTTCGACCAAATCGCGGGGCACGCCCCAACCGCGGGTGTGCAGTGAACCGTAAGCCAGCTGCGCGGCGACATTGCCCTTGCGCGCGGACTTGTGAAACCACGTGGCCGCAAGCGCATTGTCGCGCGGCTTTCCCTTGCCATAGAAGTACATTGCGCCGAGCATGAATTCAGCACCCGCGTGGCCCCCGGCGCTGAGCGCTCTGAACTCCTCGTAGGCAACGCGGTAATTCCCGGATTCATACGCCAAGACGCCATCCTCATATCCAGCCCACGCCGGAGAGGCGACGAGGGCGAGCGCCGCAAAGAGGAGGACAGCGTGCTTCACCAGCATCGACGCACTCTAGCCCATCGGCGGCGCCCATTGAAGCCGCTAGCGCCGCTGGGCGAGCGCCGCGTCCTCGACGGCGATGCGGCGCCATAGCACCGCCGCGTTGAGTACCGAGAAGGTGAGGGCAATCTCCCATGCTCCGAAGACGAGCGGCAGGACCGCGATCTCACCGGCGACCACGGCGTAGTTGGGATGGCGCATGAACCGGTAGGGCCCGCGGCGTATGAGGGGTACGCCCGGGACAGTGATCACCCGCGTCGTCCAGAACCGTCCCAGGCTCGAAACGACCCAGACGCGAGCAACCTGAAGCGCGGCAAAAAGGCCGAGGAACGTCCAGTCGAACGGCGCGCTTGAATCGGCGAAGACGACGAGCGCCGCAAGCCATGCCATGTGGAGGGCCACGATCAGCGGGTAGTGGCGCGCCCCATGCTCAATCCCGCCCTCGGCCACCAGGCGCCGCGTGTTCGCCCGAGCCCATCCAAGCTCGGCCAACCGCAGCGCCGCCACGACGGCGACGATCCAGTACAGCGCACTCAACCGTTTTCGAGCAGCGCCAGCCCGCAGGTGAAGCCCGGTCCCAGCGCGGACATCAGATGGCGGCCGCTCGCTCCCGCTTCCAACGCCTCGTTCAAGACGAACAGGGCGGTCGGTGCCGACATGTTTCCGTAGCGGCGTAAGACCGCCCGCGAATGCGCAAGCCCGCCCGAGCCCAGCTCGAAGACCTCCTCAAGCGCCTCGATCACTTTGGCGCCACCGGGATGGCAGACGAATGTGTCGATGTCCTTGAGCTCGATCCCATGGGCGGACAGGAAATCGACGGTCGCGGCACGCAGCCGCTCGCGCACGATGCGCGGAATGTCGCGCGCGAACATGACGCCGAGCCCATCGTCGAGCACGCGCCAGCCCATGACGTCAAGGGAATCGGGCCAGGTGTGCTCGCCCCAGCCCGTGATCGCCGTGCCCTCACCTCGACAGTCGATCACCGCCCCGGCTGCGCCGTCGCCGAATAGCGCAGCGGCTACGGCATTGCCCTTCGATAGGTCCCCAAGCGAAAGGTCAGCCCGCAGATTTCGACCACTAGGAAGAGGAAATGCCGGCTCGGCTCGGCGCGCGCGAGCGCCGCCGTCCGTGCGAGCCCGATGACGCCTCCGGCGCACCCGAGCCCGAATATCGGCAGGCGCATCGTCGTTCGCCGCATGCCCAGCCGTTCCATCAACAGTGCATCGAGGCTCGGCGTCGCAATGCCGGTCGAGGAAGCGACCACCAGCCCTTCGATGTCGGCGATGCCGAGACCGGTCTTGGCCGTCGCCTCGAGGGCCACCCTTTCCAACAGATCGAGCGCGCCCTCGACGTAGAGCCGATTGCGCTCCGCGAAGCCGTGCGGCTCGGCGTACCACTCGAGCGGTACGCACGAGTACCGGCTCTCGATCTCGGCGTTGGCGTAGACCGCGGCGAGCCGGGCTCGCCCGTCGAGCGAGGCACCAAAATGGTCCGCGGCCAGGGCGACTACGTCAGCCTGGTCCATGCGGTGATGCGGTACCGCTTTGGCAAGCGCGTGGATTCGGGGTACCGATTGCATGTGCGGTGGGCGGGGTCGAAGCGGAATGGCGGCGTCGGCCGCACGGCCGCGTATATGTAGCTGGCCGCCGGCCCACCGGCAACGTCAAACGACGCGATAGTGCAGGCGAAATCAATGGCTTGTGACTAGACACCGCGTTCCTTCGCACCTATATCCGTGGTCGGGCGTGAGGCGGATGACCGAACAACATTCCAAAGTACGGGCGGGGCGACGGCGACGACGGGGTCGTGCGCGCCTTCTTAGGCGGCTTCGCAACTACTTTCTTACCGGGATCATCGTCACCGCACCCGTCGCGATCACCGCCTACGTTGCGTGGCTCGTCGTCGATATCGCCGACAGCCGGATCACCCCCCTGATCCCCGAGAAGTATAGCCCCGAGACCTATCTGCCGTTCGGCATTCCCGGCCTCGGGCTGGTGATCTTGTTCCTGCTCCTGACGCTGGTCGGCTTTCTCTCGGTCAATTTCTTCGGGCGCACCATCGTCCGTTACGGCGAGCGCATGGTCAGCCGCATGCCGGTGATCCGTTCGGTGTACGGCGCGCTCAAGCAAATCTTCGAGACCGTGCTCGCGCAATCGTCGACCTCGTTCCGGGAGGTCGTGCTGGTCGAGTACCCGCGTCGGGGGATCTGGGCGATCGGGCTAGTGACCAGCGTCACCAAGGGCCAGGTCCAGAACATGACCGAGGACGACGTCGTCAATATCTTCCTGCCGACGACTCCCAATCCGACTTCGGGTTTCCTTCTTTTCGTGCCGCGAAGGGACCTGATCACCCTCGATATGACCGTTGAGGAGGGGCTGAAAATGGTGGTATCGGGCGGATTGGTCACGCCCGAAGACCGTCGGCCGAAGGAGATTCAGGCGCAGCCGCAGATCCCGTCGCGGCCGCCCGAGCCGGTGACGGCGGGGCGACCCGAGCGCCTTCAGCCGGTGCCGGAGGTGGCAGAGACCGATGAGGACCTCGCAACCGAATCACCTGAGCCGACCCGCGCCCGCTCATCCTGATCTGAGGTAGCGGGCGGCGGCGTCGCGCTCGAAGAGATAGAGCAGCACCCGAAGCGCGCGGCCCCGTTCGCTTTCGAGCTTGGGATCGCGCGCCAGCACTAGGCGGGCATCGTCGCGCGCCGTGGCCAAAAGCTCCGCGTGCTCGGTCAGGTCGGCGATG
>CAYUNL010000047.1:0-6395 GCA_964446055.1 uncultured Alphaproteobacteria bacterium
TCCTCTACAACGCGCTGATGGCGACCCTCAATCCCGGCGACGAGGTCATCATCCCGCGACCCTACTGGGTCTCGTATCCCGACATGGTGTTGTTGGCCGGGGGCTCGCCGGTTTTCGTCGACGCCTCGATCGACAGCGGCTTCAAGATGCGCCCCGAGGACTTGGAGGCGGCGATCACCCCGCGCACCAAATGGCTGATCTTCAACTCGCCCTCCAATCCCTCGGGCGCTGCCTACGGCCGCGACGAGGTCGCCGCCATCACCGGCGTATTGATGCGCCACCCCAACGTGTGGGTGCTGTCCGACGACATTTACGAGCACCTCGTCTACGACGGCTTCGGGTTCTCGACCCCGGCTCAGGTCGAACCGGCCTTGGCCGAGCGCTCGCTGACGTTGAACGGCGTGTCCAAGGCCTACGCGATGACGGGATGGCGCATCGGCTACGGCGCCGCGCCGGTCGAGCTGATCAAGGCGATCGCCAAGGTTCAGTCGCAGAGCACGTCCAACCCCTCCTCGATCAGCCAAGCCGCGGCGGTCGAGGCGCTCAACGGGCCCCAAGGATTCCTTCTGGACTGGTGCATGGTCTTTGCCGAGCGTCGCAATTTGGTCGTCTCGATGCTCAATCAGGCGGCCGGGCTTGCCTGCCCGACACCCGCCGGGGCGTTTTACGTCTATCCGAGCTGCGCCGAGCTTATCGGCAAGACCACGCCGGATGGCCAGCGTATCGAGAACGACGGCGATGTCGCGGGCTACTTGCTCGAGGCCGAGGGTGTGGCGGTGGTCCACGGTGCGGCCTTCGGGCTGGAGCCGCACTTCCGCATCTCCTACGCGACCTCGACCGAGGACCTGACCGAGGCCTGCACCCGCATCCAGCGCGCTTGCGCCGCGCTCTCGTAGCCCCGCACGGGGGATGGGGTGTCGGCGATCCACGTCCAGGGCATCGACCACGTAGTCCTTCGGGTGACCGACGTCGGCCGCGCCCTCGATTTTTATTGCGACGTTTTGGGCTGCCAGGTCGAGCGCTCGGTCGAGGACATCGGTCTGGTGCAGCTCCGCGCCGGTTCGGCGTTGATCGACCTCGTCGATGTGGCCGGTGAACTCGGCCGCGCCGGCGGCGCGCCTCCGGGGGCCGGGGGGCGTAACGTCGATCACCTCGCGCTTCGGATCGAGTTTTTCGATGAGGACGAGATTCAGGCCCACCTCGCCGCCCACGGGGTGAGGCTCGGCGTCGTCGCGATGCGCTACGGCGCCGAGGGCGAGGGGCCCTCGATGTACATCGCCGATCCCGACGGAAACGGGGTCGAGCTCAAGGGACCGCCGCGCGGCGAGACCACCGGCGAATAGCCCGTTCAGGCGACCCTCGCCACCTTGATCGCCCGCCAAACGCGCTCGGGCGTCATCGGCATGTCGATGGTGTCGACGCCAAGCGGGCTCAGCGCGTCGAGGACCGCGTTGACCACCGCCGGGGGTGCGCCGATCGCGCCGACCTCGCCCGCGCCTTTGACGCCCAGGGGGTTGTTGCGGCAGGCGACGCCGTTGGTGGAGACATCGAGCGGCGGAACGTCGCCTGCTCGCGGCAGGCAATAATCCAGGAACGAGCCCGATAGAAGCTGTCCCGAGTCGGGATCGAACCGGGTTGCCTCAAAGAGCGCCTGACCGATGCCCTGTACCGTCCCGCCGTGTACCTGACCCGCGGCCAGCAGCGGGTTGACGACGGTACCGAGGTCGTCGACCACGGTATAGCGCACGATCTCGGTCACTCCGGTATCGGGATCGACCTCGACCTCGCACAGGTGACAGCCATTTGGAAAGGAGCGGTCGGCCGACGCGGATCCCAGCGCGGCCAGCGGTTCGCCCGCCCGTTCGGCGCTGGCCGCGACGTCGAACAGGCCGATGCGCCGATCGGTGCCCTTGATCGCGAACTCGCCTTCGACATAGGCGATGTCGGCGGGCGCCGCCTCCAGTATCGCGCCGGCGAGCAGCTTTCCCTTGGCGACGATTATGTCGGCCGCGTCCATCATCGCGGTGGCGCTGTGGAGGAGCGTGCGCGAGCCACCGGTGCCGGTGCCCTCGGCGATGCGGTCGGTATCGCCCTGCACCACTATGACCGATGCTACGGGGATGGCCAGGCGACCGGCGAGAACCTGGGCGAAGGCCGTGGCGTGGCCCTGGCCGTTCGATTGGCCGCCGCTCAGGAGGATGACCGTACCGGCGCTATCGATGCTCACGCTCGCGATTTCCTCGACGCCTGGGGTGGCGTGGATGTAACTCGCAACACCCGAGCCGGCGAGCATGCCCCGCGCCTTGGCGGCGGCGCGCCGGTTCTCAAAGCCCGGCTGCCCGCCGATGCGGACCGCATCGTCGAGGTTGCGCGCGAACTCGCCCGAATCGTAGGTGTACCCGAGCGCGGTCCGGTATGGCATCCGCTCCGGCGCGATGAAGTTGCGGCGGCGCAACTCGGTCCCGTCCAGCCCGAGATCGCGGCCGGCCTTGTCAATCAGTCGCTCCACCACGTAGTTGGATTCCGGCCTCCCTGCGCCGCGGTAGGCATCGACCGGAACGGTGTTCGTGAACACCGCCTTGATCTCGACATAGGCGGTGGCGAAGTCGTAGAGACTTGCATAGAGCGGCACCCCGGCCCCGGCGGGAATGCCCGGCCCAAAGGTCGACAGGTAAGCGCCGAGATTGGCGACAGCCGAGACCTTGAGGCCCAGGAAGCGGCCCTCCTCGTCCAGCGCCAGAGCGGCGTGAGTGGTGTGGTCGCGGCCCTGGACGTCGGAAAGGAAGGACTCACCCCGGTCGGCGACCCATTTGACGGCTCGCCCGACGACCTTCGCCGCCCACAAGACCAGCGGGTATTCGGGGTACATCATGATCTTCATCCCGAACCCTCCGCCCACGTCGGGCGTGATCACGCGCAGGCCCTCGCGCGGGATGCGCAGGATGTCTTCGGCCAAGGGGTCGCGCAGCCGGTGCACGCCCTGGGACGAGACGTAGAGGACAAAACGGCCATCCGCCTCGAGGCTGCCGATGGCGCCGCGGGGTTCGATCGAGTTGGCGATGAGGCGATTGTTGACAAGATCGATCTCGGTGACTCGCGGGGCGCGCGAGAACGTCGCCTCGGTGGCGGCGCGGTCGCCGAGTTCCGTGTCGTAGCAGAGATTGCCTGGCGCCTCGTCCCAAAGCTGTGGCGCTTGTGGCGCCAGCGCCTCAAGCGGGCGAGTGACCGCCGGACGCGGCGCATAATCGACCGCGATGAGCTCGACCGCATCCCGCGCCTGGGCATCGGTTTCGGCGACCACCAGGGCAATGGGGTCGCCCACATGGCGTACCCGATCGGTGGCAAGCGGCCAGCGCGGCGGATCGGCGCGCGCCGTTCCATCCTTGTTGAGCACTTCCACGCGGCATGGCAACGGCCCATAGCCGGCGGCGCGATACTGCGCGCCGGTCAGCACCGCGAGCACGCCCGGCGCCTCGGCGGCGGCCCGGACGTCAAGCGCGCGCAGGTCCGCATGCGCGAGCGAGGAGCGCAGCATGACCGCGCGCGCTTGCCCCGCTAGGTTGATATCGTCGAGGAAGCGGCCGCGACCGGTCAGCAGGCGCCGGTCCTCGGCACGCCGGAGCGGGCGACCGATGGCCGCTGGCGCCATGCCGCGCGCCTAGTCCTCGGCCGCGGCGCCCGGCCGTGAACCGCGTAACCCCAGGCGCGCGGCCAGCGGTGCGAGGGTGACGATGATGGCGATGCGAAGGATGTGCATTGCCGAGACGAACACCGAATCGGCGCCCAGGGCAAGCGCGATCAGGCTCATCTCGGCCAATCCGCCAGGCGCGAGTGCGAGCGCCATCGCGAACGGGTCGCTCCCGGTCAAGGCGCTCGTCGCTGCCGCGAGTGCCACGGTGAGTGCGATCATGCCGGCGGCGCTACCGAGGCCGAACCGAAGGTCGCGCCAGATTCGCTCCATGCCAAATCCCGCGAAGCGGCAGCCGACGGCGCCGCCAACCACCACCTGGGCCAGGGCGACCACCGGCGAGGGCGGCGCCGAGGCCGTGATTCCGCCCAGGTGGACGGCCGCGGAGAGCACCATCGGGCCGACCAGCGGCGCCGCCGGGAGGCGCAGCCGCCGGGCGCCGAGGTATCCCAACACGGCGCAGCCCACCAGAACGGCGGCGTCCACCGCGCCGAGCGCGGCCGCCGAGGTGGCGGGGGCCAGCGCCGGGACCTCGATGCCCTCGACGAATCGGAAATAGAGCGGGATCGTCAGCACCAGCAGGAGGATGCGGACGCTGTGGACGAGCGAGATCGTACGCGCATCGCCGCCCAGCGCCTCGCCGACCACCGCCATCTCGCTCAGGCCACCGGGCATCGCCGAGAAGTACGCGGTGATCGGGTCGAACTTCGCCAGTCGCCGGAAGTAGACGAGGCCGAGCGCGGCGACCAGCGCGAGATAGACGATGAGGACCAATGGGCCATAGAGCCAGCGCCCGAGATCGGCGAATACCTGCGGGGTGAAGGCGCTGCCGAGCATGATCCCGAGCACCGCGACCATTGCCGTGCGCAGGAACCCTGGCACGCGTACGCGGGCGCCGCCGAGCGCTGCGGCCGTCGTCGCGCCCAGTGCACCCAGCATCCATGCAAGCGGCAGCCCAGCAAACGCCGCCGCTGTCCCGCCTGCCGCGGCCAGGCCCAGCCCCAAGGCAACGGCGCGGTCGAAGGCGGGGGGCCGCGGCGGCTTGGTGCTGCCGCGCTCGGCGATCATGGGTCCCGCGGCCGGCGCCGCCGGCTCACGAGGCGAACTGTTCGCGGACGATTCGTTCCTCGAAATTGTGCTCGGGATCGAACAGCAACTGGAAGCGGCGCTCGCGGTCCTCGCGAACGTCCACCCGGGCGACGTTGCGGACCTCGGTATGGTCGGCGACGGCGCTGACCGGGCGCTTGGCGCCGCCCAGCACTTCGAAGCACAGCCGCGATTCGCGCGGCACCAGCGCCCCGCGCCAGCGCCGGGGGCGGAAGGCGCTGATCGGGGTGAGCGCCAGGACATCGGCGCCCACCGGAAGGATCGGGCCGTGCGCCGAAAGGTTGTAGGCGGTGCTGCCGGCCGGCGTCGCTACCAGTACTCCGTCGCACACCAACTCCGGTACCCGGACCACGCCATCGATCGAGATTCGCACCTTGGCCGCCTGGCGAGTCTGGCGCAGGAGCGAGACTTCGTTGAGCGCCAGCGCCTCGCGCACGACTCCCGAGACTTGGGTCGTCTTCATCCGCAGGGGGCTGAGCGTGACCCGCTCGGCCGCGGCCAGCCGCTTGACGAGCCGGGTCTCACAGTAGGCATTCATCAGAAACCCGACGGTGCCCCGGTTCATCCCATAGACCGGGAGATCGCGGCCCGCGTAGCGATGCAGCGTATGCAGGATGAACCCATCACCGCCGAGAGCGACGATGATGTCGGCCCGGGAGGGGGTGACCGTCGGGTAACGCGCCTTGAGCCGGCCCAAGGCCTTCTGCGCGGCGGGCGCGTTCGAAGCCACCAGGGCGATCTTGGGTTCAGGCATCGGCGGGGGCTCGGGGCGGACGGGCTGGCAGTATAGCGGAGCCGCGGAGTGGGACCAGGTAGACCTGGGCCGCCCGCTGGCTCATGCTGAGGGCATGACGGTGTTCATCGCCCTGTTGCGCGGCGTGAACGTCGGCGGCCACACCAAGGTCGCCATGGCCGACCTGCGCGCCATGGTCGGCGACCTCGGCTTTGCCGAGGCGAGAACGATATTGAACAGCGGCAACCTCGTCTTCCGCGGGGCGCGGGAGGGCGGCCGCGCGCTCGAGGGCTTGCTCGAGCGAGAGGCGGCCGAACGTCTCGACCTGCGCACGGACTTTCTGGTCCGCACCGCCGACCAATGGTCCGAGCTCATCGCAGCCAATCCCTTCCCCGACGAAGCCGCCCAGGACCCGGGCCATCTCATCGTGATGGCGTTGAAGGAGGGTCCGAGCGAGGCGGCCGTGGACGCCCTGCGCGCGGCGATCAAGGGCAACGAGGTGCTTCGCGTCGCCGGCGAGACGGCCTACATCACCTACCCCGATGGCATCGGCCGCTCCAAGCTGACACTCACGCGCATCGAGGGCGCGCTCGGCGTGTGCGGCACCGCCCGCAACTGGAACACCGTGCGCAAGCTCGATGAGCTTGCGGCCGCCGCGGGCGATTGAAGCTGAACCGGCCGCGCTAACCTCCGGTCAGGCTCATGTGGCGAGCCAACGCGGGGCCCGCGGTTTGGCGGTCGATGAAGAAGTCGTGGCCCTTGGGCTTGCGCGATATTGCCTCGTCGATGGCGGCTTCGAGCGCGGCGTCGGATTCGCTCTGCCGGAGCGGGGTCCGGAGGTCGGCGTCGTCGTCCTGGCCGAGACAC
>CAYUNL010000047.1:6405-8019 GCA_964446055.1 uncultured Alphaproteobacteria bacterium
GGTCAGCCGCACGCGGTTGCACGATTCGCAGAAATTGTGGCTCAGGGGCGTGATGAAGCCGAGCCGCTGGCCGCTCTCGCGGACCGTGACGTAGCGTGCCGGGCCGCCGGTGCGAAACTCCGATCCCTCGAGCGTCCAGCGCCCGGCGAGCTCGGCGCGCACCACCGAGAGCGGCAGGTAGTGGTCGGCGCGGCTCTGGTCGATCTCACCCAAGGGCATGGTCTCGATCAGCGTGAGATCGAAGCCCTCCTCGGCGCACCAACCGAGCAGCCGCTCGAACTCATCGTCGTTGACGCCGCGCATCGCGACCGTGTTGATCTTAATCTTCAGCCCCGCTTCCTTGGCGGCGCGGATGCCGTCCATGACCTGGTCGAAGCGGCCCCAGCGGGTGATGGCGGCGAACTTGGTGGCATCGAGGGTGTCGAGCGAGACGTTGATCCGTCGGACCCCGGCATCCACAAGGTCGCTCGCGAAGCGCGCCAGCTGCGAGCCGTTGGTGGTAAGCGTCAACTCCTCGAGCGCACCGCTGCCGAGGTGGCGGCCGAGGCTGCGGAAAAGCTCGATGACGCCGCGCCGCACCAGCGGTTCGCCCCCGGTAATGCGCAGCTTGCTCACTCCTTTGCGGACGAAGGCCGAGCACAGGCGGTCGAGTTCCTCGAGCGTCAACAGGTCCGCCTTGGGCAGGAACGTCATGTGTTCCGACATGCAGTAGACACAGCGGAAGTCGCAGCGGTCGGTGACCGAGACGCGGAGGTAGCTGACGTGGCGTCCGAAGGGATCAATCATGGCGTTATATCCGACCGAATATAGCAACATTTCGGACGCCTCGCCAGCGGGTGAGTTTGCCCTGGGCACGGCGAGGGCGCATATTCCGGGCATGGGTAAGTTGAAAGAGTTCGCCGTCCGGCCCGATCCCAGCGATGCGCGGCTGGTTTATCGGGTAACGGGGAGCGATCACGAAGGTGCCGCGATCGAGACTTCCGCTCCGGTCGAGCGGCCCCTAACGCTATTCCTCAACCGCCAAGAGGTGGTCACGATGATGACCATCGGCGACTACCCCGAGTGCCTGGCGGTGGGTTATCTCGCGAACCAGAACATGCTGCGCGCCGACGACGAGATCACCGCAATCGATTATGACGCCGACGTCGAGACGGTGGTGGTGCGTACCAAGCGGCGCACCGATTACGAGGCCAAGCTGCGCAAGAAAACGCTGACCTCGGGCTGCGCCCAGGGCACGGTGTTCGGCGACGTCATGGAGCGCTTCGAGGCGGTGCGGTTCGCGGACAGCGCGGTGGTGCGCACCTCGTGGATCTACGCGCTGTCGCGCAAGATCAACGCCCAGCCCTCGATCTACCTTGAGGCCGGCGCGATCCACGGCTGCGTCCTGTGCGAGGACGACCGGCCGCTCCTCTATATGGAGGACGTGGGCCGCCACAACGCGGTCGACAAGATCGCCGGCTATATGCGGCTCAATGACGTTCCGCCTGAGGGCAAGCTCTTCTACACCACCGGGCGGCTGACGAGCGAAATGGTGATCAAGTGCGTCTCGATGGGGATCCCCATCCTGATCTCGCGGTCCGGTTCGGTGAAGCTCACCGACTTCGGGGTCGCGGC
>CAYUNL010000047.1:8029-13832 GCA_964446055.1 uncultured Alphaproteobacteria bacterium
CCTGATCTCGCGGTCCGGTTTTACCGCCTGGGGGGTGGAGCTCGCTCGCCAGGCTGGCTTGACGATGATCGGCCGCGCTCGGGGCAAACGATTCATCGCCGCCTCTGGGTCCGAGCGCATCCTCTACGACGCCGATTCGGCTGGAGTGGCCGCCGAGGGCCGCGCGGTTCAGCGCAAGGCGAGCTTGGTGGAGAATGCCGTCTGAGTCGAGCACCGCCGTCGCCGGCGTTCTCTTGGCCGGCGGGCGGTCGGGTCGCATGGGCGGCGGCGACAAGTGCCTCCGCACCCTAGGCGGCACGACGCTCTTGGCCCGCGCCATCGCCCGCGCCCGGCCCCAGGTCGACACGTTGATGCTCAACGCCAACGGCGACCCCGCGCGCTTCGAGTCTTATGGTTTGCCGGTCGCGCCCGATGTCATCGAGGGCTTTGCCGGACCGCTCGCCGGGGTGCTCACCGGCATGGAGTGGGCGCGGGCCAACGCGCCCGGCTGCACCTGGATCGCCACCTTCGCCACCGACGCACCGTTCTTCCCCACCGACCTGGTGGCGCGCCTCGTCGCCGCGATCGAGACCGAGGGCCGAAACCTAGCGTGCGCGGCATCGCGTGGCCGTGCTCATCCGGTGTTCGGGCTGTGGCCGGTGGACCTGGCCGGGGCGCTGCGCCAGGCAATTCTGGGCGAAGAGATTCACAAGATCGACCGCTGGACCGCGCGCTACCACTTGTCCGAGGTCGCGTTCGCGGACGCACCGGTCGATCCCTTTTTCAACGTCAACGTGCCCGAGGACCTGGCCGAGGCCGAGCGCCTCTCGGCTTAGAGCGATGGTCAGGCAGGCGCCCGCCGTCCTACCGCAGCTTCGCGTCCTGCTGGGCTCGCCGGTCGCCATGGGCCCCGGCAAGGCGGCGCTCTTGGAAGCCATCGCCGCAGAGGGCTCGATCTCGGGCGCGGCGCGGGCGATGGGGATGTCCTACCGCCGCGCCTGGATCCTGGTCGACGGGATGAACCGGGCCTTCAAGGCGCCGCTCGTGCGCACCGCGACCGGCGGCCCTCGGGGCGGCGGCGCGCGCCTCACCAAGACCGGTATTACGGCGCTCAACCGCTACCGCGCGATGGAGGCCAAGGCGCACGCCAGCGTCGCCGCCGACATGCGCAAAATGCGCACCCTGATGCACCCCACGCCGCGAACCCGCGGCCCCGCAAATCATTGAATTCGAGGCTGGATCGGCGTATCTATTAAGGGGTCGATATCGACCCCGATCGATGACCAGTAGGGAGGGCAGGTAGCCGTATGACGCCACCGGACAGCCAATTGGCCCCCTTGCTTGGGGGGGCACGGTAACGGCGGTTACGGACACCGTCGAGCCGCAGAAAACACAAGCTAGACTTGGGCCGCGCTTCGGCGCCGAGCCCGAAAAATCCTGGCTCCTGTCGGGAACGGCACAAGCTGCCGCATAGAACCCCGCCCGATCCCGTGGCGGGGTTCGCCATTGGAAATGAGAACGTCGGCCCGCCCGGGCTGCCTCTACCCTGCGGCTTCCGCCGGTGCCGCCTTTTCGACTTTGGCGGCGCAGTACTTGAACTCGGGGATCTTGCCGAAAGGGTCGAGCGCGGGGTTGGTCAACAAGTTGGCGGCGGCCTCGGCGAAGGCGAAGGGGATGAACACGGTGCCGGGGCTCACGTCGGCATCGGCGCGGGCGACGATTTCGATGGCGCCGCGCCGGGTCGCCACCCGCACGCGCCCACCCGCCGCCACGCCAAGGGCGCGCAGGTCGGCCGGCGCCAGCGAGGCCACCGCCTCGGGTTCGAGGGTATCGAGGACGCTCGCGCGCCGGGTGATGGCGCCGGTGTGCCAATGCTCCAATAGCCGCCCGGTGGTGAGGATCATCGGGTAGTCCTCATCGACCGGCTCGTCGGGCGGGATGATGCCCGCGGGCACGAATCTGCCGCGGCCCGAGACGGTGGGGTAGCCTTCGCCGAAAATGATGGCCTCGCCGGGCTCGTCCTCGGCCTCGCAGGGGTAGGTGACGGCGCCTTCGCGATCGAGCCGCTCCCAGCTGATGCCCTTGATCGAATCCATGCAGCCGCGCATCTCCTCGTAGATCTCGCGGGGATGGCTGTAGTTCCAGTCGAGCCCGATGCGGCGCGCCAGCTCCTGGACGATCCACCAGTCCTGGCGGTAATCGCCGGGCAGCGGCAGCGCGGCGCGGCCCATCTGCACCTGGCGGTTGGTGTTGGTCACGGTGCCGTCCTTCTCGGGCCAGGCCGAGGCCGGCAGGACGATATCGGCGAAGGCGGCGGTCTCGGTCATGAAGATGTCCTGGACCACCAGATGGTCTAGCTTGGCCAAGGCCGCGCGCGCGTGGCTAACGTCGGGATCGGACATCGCCGGGTTCTCGCCCATGATGTAGACGCCGCGGATTACATCGGCATGAATCGCCTCGGTGATCTCGACCACCGTCAGGCCCTTTTCGGGATCGAGCGGTGCCCCCCACAGGGCCTCGAACTTCTCGCGCGTGGGCCCGTCATCGACCGCCTGGTAGTCGGGGAAGAACATCGGAATGAGGCCGGCGTCCGAGGCGCCCTGGACGTTGTTCTGGCCGCGCAAGGGGTGAAGCCCGGTGCCGGGGCGGCCGACCTGGCCGCACATCAGCGCCAGCGATATCAGCGAGCGCGCGTTGTCGGTGCCGTGGACGTGCTGCGAGATGCCCATGCCCCAGAAGATCATCGCCGCGTCGGCCCGCCCGAACAGGCGAGCCACGTCACGGATGGTCTCGGCAGCGATGCCGCAGATCGGCGCCATGGCCTCGGGCGTGAACGCTTTCAGGTGCTCGGCCAGCGCCTCGAAGCCCTCGGTGTAGCCGGCGATGTAGTTGTGATCCACCAGGTCCTCGGCCACGATCACGTGCATCATGGCGTTGAGCAGTGCGACGTCGCCGCCCGCCTTGAAGCGCAGCATGTGGGTGGCGTGGCGGCCGAGCGCTTGGCCGCGCGGGTCCATGACGATCAGCTTGGCGCCGTTCTTGACCGCATTCTTGAAGAAGGTGGCGGCGACCGGGTGGTTGCCGGTCGGGTTGGCGCCGGTGACCAAGATGACATCGGCGTTGGTGGCCTCGGTAAAGGGCGCGGTTACCGCGCCCGAGCCGATGGTCTCCAAGAGCGCCGCCACCGACGAGGCGTGGCAGAGCCGCGTGCAATGATCGACGTTGTTGGTGCCGAAGCCCGCGCGCACCAGCTTCTGCACCAAGTAGGCCTCTTCATTCGAGCCCTTGGCCGAACCGAAGCCCGCCAGTCCCTTGCCGCCGTGCTCATCGCGGATGCGGCGGAAGCCGGCGGCGGCCAGATCGAGCGCCTCATCCCAGCTCGCCGTGCGAAAGTGGCTCGCGGGGTCATGGGGGTCGATGTCAAAGGCCGCCGCCTTCGGCACATCCTCGCGGCGCACCAGCGGCGTCGTCAGGCGGCCGGGATGGGTCACGTAATCGAAGCCATAGCGTCCCTTGACGCAGAGCCGGCCCTGGTTGGCCGGGCCGGCGCGGCCGCTGACGTGGAGGATCGCGTCCTCGGCGATGTGGTAGGTGATCTGGCAGCCCACCCCGCAGTAGGGGCAGACACTGTCGACCGCGCGCTCGGGGGCGATCTTGCCAACCTCACCTGCGGGCATCAGCGCCCCGGTGGGACAGGCCTGGACGCACTCGCCGCAAGCGACGCAGGTGCTCGCCCCCATGGGGTCGTCGAAGTCGAAGACGATCTTGGCGCCGTGGCCGCGGCCGGCCATGCCGATCACGTCGTTGACCTGGACCTCGCGGCAGGCGCGGACGCAAAAGTTGCAGTGGATGCAGGCATCGAGGTTGACCGCCATCGCCGGGTGGCTGGGGTCGGGCTCGGGGGTGCGCCGCGGCGCCAGGCGGCTGGCATCCCGTCCCAGCGCCTCGGCCCAGTGCCACAGCCGAGAGTCCGGATCGTGCGCTACCTCGCGGGGCGGCTGGTCGGCCAACAACAGCTCCATCACCATCGCTCGCGCCGACTCGGCGCGGGCGCCGCCGGTAGCCACCTTCATGCCCCGCGCCGGCTCGCGAATGCACGAGGCGGCGAGCACTCGCTCGCCTTCGATCTCGACCATGCAAGCGCGGCAGTTGCCATCGGCGCGGTAGCCCGCGGCGGTTGACCAACAAAGATGCGGGATGGTCGTTCCCTGGCGTTCGGCGACCTGCCAGATGGTCTCACCCGGCGCCGCCGTGACCTCGACCCCGTCGAGACTGAAAGTGACCGGGTCGCTCACGTCACTTCCTCGGGGAAGTGCTCGAGTACGTGGCGCAGCGGATTGGGCGCCGCCTGGCCAAGCCCGCAGATCGAGGCATCGGTCATGCACCGGCCCAGTTCTTCGAGAAGGCCGGTGTCCCAGCTTTGCGCCGCCATCAGTCCGACCGCCTTTTCGGTGCCGACGCGGCAGGGCGTGCACTGGCCGCAGCTTTCGTCCTCGAAGAAGCGCATCAGGTTGAGCGCGCTTCGGCCGACGTCGTCGCGGTCTGACAACACGACCACCGCGGCCGAGCCGATGAAGCCGCCGTGTTCCTCGAGGGTGCCGAAATCGAGCGGCAGGTCGCCGAGCGAGGCGGGCAGGATCCCGCCCGAGGCGCCGCCGGGCAGATAGGCCTTGAAGGTGTGGCCCTCGGCCATGCCGCCACAGTGCTCTTCGATCAGTTCGCGCGCGGTGATGCCGGCGGGCGCGAGCTTGACGCCGGGTTCCTTGACCCGCCCCGAGACCGAAAACGAACGCGGTCCCTTGTGGCCTTCGCGGCCCTGGGCGGCAAACCATTCGGGCCCGCGCTCGACGATGTCGCGCACCCAGTACAGCGTCTCGACGTTGTTGATGAGCGTGGGCCGCCCGAACAGCCCTACCTGCGAGGGGAACGGCGGCTTGTGCCGCGGCAATCCGCGCTTGCCCTCGATCGATTCGAGCATCGCCGATTCCTCGCCGCAGATATAGGCGCCGGCGCCGCGACGGAGGTGGATCTCGATGCCCGGGCACAGTCCCTCGGTCTTAACTCGCGCGATCTCGGCGGTCAGCATCTCGCGGACCGCGGGGTATTCGTCGCGCAGGTAGAGGTACACGGCCTCGGCCTCGACGGCCCAGGCGCCGATCAACATGCCCTCGAGGAAGCGGTGGGGGTCGCGCTCAAGGTAGTGACGGTCCTTGAAGGTGCCGGGCTCGCCTTCGTCGGCGTTGACCGCCATCAGTCTCGGGGTCGGCTCGGCGCGGACGAACGACCACTTGCGCCCGGCCGGAAAACCGGCACCGCCGAGCCCCCGCAACCCGCTTTCGTCGAGCGCCGCAATAATGCCCTCGGGATCGCGGCCGCCGCCGAGACAGGCCTTGAGTAGCGCGTAGCCACCGCCGGCGAGGTATTCCTCGTAGCCGGTGTAGGGGGCGATCGGTTCGTGGATCGCACCGTCCCGAATTGCCATCCGGGCGTCATCGGCGCCGCAACGGCTGATGTGGTTGTGCCCGACGCACACCACCGGGGCGCCGTCGCAACGGCCCATGCACGGTCCGCGGACAACCCGGACCCCAGGCCCCGCGCTGCGCTCGAGCTCGGACCGCAGCCGCCCCGCGCCCGCCATCTCGCAGGGAAGACTGTCGCAGACCCGGACCGTGAGTGGCGGGGGCGGCGGCTCGCCTTCCTTGACCACGTCCCAATGGGCGTAGAACGTCGCGACCTCGTAGACCTCGGCCATCGCCAGGTGCAAATGCGTGGCGAGCGCATCATTTATTTCATTAAATGGAATTCCCATAGAGGAAGTAGTTTC
>CAYUNL010000048.1:0-10382 GCA_964446055.1 uncultured Alphaproteobacteria bacterium
AGGTGCGCGACGGATACCGCGGACCGCTGTGGGCGGAGATCTCGCCGCGCTCGTTCAGCGTCTTGGTGCGCACCGGACTCGCACTGGTACAGTTGCGCATCAAGCGGGGCTCGCCGCCGCGCTCGAGCGCAAGCCTGCGCAAACTCAACGACGAGGTCGGGCTTGTCCACGCACCGCCGGGCGAGGCCGACATCCGCCACGGTCTGATCGCGGTGACCGTCGATGCGCGTGGCGGGGGCGGCGCCTCAGACGTCATCGGCTACCGCGCCAAGAAGCACGCCGGGCTCGTCGATATGGCCAAGAACGACCACTACGATCCCGCGGAGTTTTGGGACCCGGTCGTGTCGCGGCCGGGCAGTGGCGTGGTTCTCGATCCCAACGACTTCTACATCCTCGCCTCGAAGGAAGCCCTGACTGTGCCCGCCGACCACGCCGCCGAGATGCTGGCCTACGATACGGTCGTGGGCGAATTCCGGGTCCACTACGCCGGATTCTTCGATCCCGGCTTCGGCGATGCCGAGGCCGGCGGCGCCGGCGCCCGGGCGGTCCTGGAGGTGCGCTCGCACGACGTTCCCTTCATGGTCGAGGACGGCCAGGTCGTCGGCCGCCTGCTGTATGAGCGCCTGACCGCACGCCCCGACAAGCTCTACGGCGCCACCATCGGCTCGTCCTATCAGCGCCAGGGCCTGATGCTGGCCAAGCAGTTCCGCCGCCCCGCCTAGCCATCCGCCCGACGACGGACTATATCTGGACTCTGAATTCTCCCCCCTGATCGCTGGCTTCGACCATGGCTGAAACCGATCTGATCGAACGCGCCGGTCTCGATTCGGTGCGCGTCCAAGGCATCGTCAATGCCGCGCTGCACGGCACCGACGACGGTGAGCTGTTCGTCGAGTACCGCACCTCCGAAAGCTTCTCCTTCGACGATGGACGCCTCAAGAGCGCGAGCTTCGACACCGCCCAGGGTTTCGGGCTCCGCGCGGTGGCCGCGGAATCAACCGGCTACGCCCACGCCACCGAGCTCTCCGAGGCAGCGCTGAGCCGGGCCAAGGCCTCGGTTCGCGCGGTGCGCGAGGGCTATGACGGCGCCCGCGCCGAGGGCCCGCATGGCACCAACCAGCGCTTCTATTCCGAGGACAGCCCGCTCGAAGGTCTCGACTTCGCGGCCAAGGTGAAGCTACTCGCCGACATCGACGCCTACGCGCGGGCCAAGGATTCGCGGGTGCGCCAGGTTTCCGCGTCGCTGCTCGGGCAATGGCAGGCGGTGCAGATCATGCGCGCCGGCGGCGAGGTGGTCGGTGACATCCGCCCGCTCGTCCGGCTCAACGTCCAGGTGGTGGTCGGCGAGGGCGAGCGCCAAGAGGCCGGGGGCCACGGCGTCGGCGGCCGTACCGCGTACGCGCCGTACGTCGAGCCCGACGCGTGGCGGGCCCAGGTCGACGAAGCCCTGCGCCAGGCGCTGGTCAACCTCGAATCCGAACCCGCGCCGGCGGGCGAGATGGTGGTCGTGCTGGGGCCGGGTTGGCCCGGAATCTTGTTGCACGAGGCCATCGGCCACGGCCTCGAAGGTGACTTCAACCGCAAGAAGACATCCGCGTTTGCCGGTCTGATGGGCGAGCGCATCGCGGCACCGGGCGTCACCGTGATCGACGACGGCACGATGGCCGACCGGCGCGGCTCGCTGACCGTCGATGACGAAGGCACGCCGACCGAGCGCACGGTCTTGATCGAGGACGGCGTCTTGACCGGCTACCTCCAGGACCGGCTCAACGCCCGCCTGATGGGCATGGCGCCCACCGGCTCGGGCCGGCGACAATCGTTCGCTCACTCGCCGATGCCGCGAATGCGCAACACCTTCATGCTGGGCGGTGAGCAAGCGCCCGAGGACATCATTGCCGGGGTCAAGGACGGACTCTATGCGGTCAACTTCGGCGGCGGCCAAGTCGACATCACCTCGGGCAAGTTCGTCTTCTCCTGTACCGAGGCCTACCGCATCCAGAATGGCAAAGTGGGTGCGCCCGTCAAGGGCGCGACATTGATCGGCAATGGCCCTGATGTTCTGACCAAGGTGGCGGCGGTCGGCAACGACCTCGCGCTCGACCCCGGCGTCGGCACCTGCGGCAAGGATGGCCAAGGCGTCCCGGTGGGCGTCGGTCTCCCGACGACCCGGATCGACGGCCTAACCGTCGGCGGTACCGCTACCTGATTGAGCCAAGGAGGAAATGATGGGTGATCCGATCGTGCATTTCGAAATCCACGGAAACGACGACGGCCAGAACGACTTCTACGCCGCGGTCTTTGGATGGAAGATCGACGCCGACAATCCGATGAACTACGGCATGGTCGACACCGATTCGGGCGAGGGCATCGCCGGCGGACTGACCAAGAGCGACACTGCCCCCACCGTCATGGTCTACGTTCAGGTCGACGACTTGGGGGCGACGCTGGCCGAGGTCGCGGCCAAGGGCGGCGCAGTGGTGATGCCGGCGACCGATGTCCCCGGAGGCCCGACCATGGCCATCTTCGCCGACCCCAGCGGCAACCACATCGGCCTGGTCAAAGCCGACAGCATGGCCTAGCCCAACGTCGCACGATCGGCGAACTGATCCCTGAGGCGAATCTGAACCGGTTTTCGCTTGCGCGGTGCGCGCCGCGCGTGAAAACTAGGCGCCTCAGGGGGAGACCAAGGTTCGGGGAGTCGGTATGAACGCGAGTTCGGGCGCGGGGCCACGCAATGTGGCGCTTGTTGGGCCGTATCTGAGCGGCAAGACTACGCTCTTGGAGGCCATGTTGTTTGCCACCGGTGCGATCCACCGCAAGGGCACGGCCAAAGAAGCCAACATGACCGGCGATTCCTCACAGGAGGCGCGCGAGCGCGGCACCGGGGTGGAGCTCAATGTTGCCTCGGCCAGCTTTCTCGACGATCCCTTCAACTTCCTCGACTGCCCAGGCTCGGTGGAATTCCTGCAAGAGACATTTTACGCGCTCGCCGGGGCCGACGCCGCGGTTCTAGTGTGCGAGGCCGATGCAACGCGGGCGATGACCATCGCACCCCTGATGAAGCGTTTGGAGCACTCCCGCATGCCGACGCTTCTGTTCGTCAACAAGATTGACCGCGCCGCCTCGCCGCCCGCCGAGGTGATCGAAGCGCTGCAGCGCTTCTCGGAGCGCCCGCTGGTGCTCCGTCAGGCGCCGGTGACCGAGGACGAGGCGGTGGCGGGTTACGTCGATCTCGCATCCGACCGCGCCTATGCCTATAAGCCGGGCGCCCCGTCGGCCCTGGTCGAGGCCGGAGGCGACGCCGCCGAGGCCACGGCCGAGGCGCGCTACGCCATGTTGGAAAAGGTCTCCGATTTTGACGACCACTTGATGGAGCAGCTCCTCGAGGACGTGGACCCGCCCAACGAGGAAGTATTCGCGACGCTGACCCGCGGGTTCCGATCCGGCGACATCGTGCCGGCTCTTTTCGGCGCCGGCGAGTTGGAGCACGGCGTGCGCAGGCTGCTGAAGGCGCTCCGCCACGAGGTGCCGGGGCCTGAAGCGGCTGCCGTGCGCGCCGGCGTGGCCGCCGAGGGCGAGACCATGGCGCAGGTGCTGAAGACCTACGTCACGCCGCATGGTGGCAAGCTGTCGCTCGCCCGCGTGTGGCGTGGCACCGTGAGCGATGGTATGACGCTGAACGGCGAGCGCGTGTCGGGGCTCCACCGCATGCGCGGCCAGCACACCGACAAGATCGATTCGGCGGTCGCCGGCGACGTGGCGGCGATGGCTCGCCTCGATTCCGTCAAGACCGGCGATATCCTGACGCCCGGCAAGGCGGGCGAGCAGCAATCCGGCGCCGAGGTCATGCCCGCGGTCTTCACCCTCGCCATCACCGCGGCCAACCGCGAGGACGAGGTTAAGCTTTCCGACGCCATCGGCAAGCTCCTCGACGAAGATCCCTCCATCGCCTTCGAGCAGGCCCACGACACCCAGGAAATGCTGCTCCACGGCCAGGGCGAGATTCACTTGCGGGTGGCCTGCGACCGGCTCAAGAACAAATACGGCATCGAGGTGGCGACGGTTCGGCCCAAGGTGCCCTACAAGGAGGCGATCCAAAAGCCGGTATCGCAGCACGGCCGCTTCAAGCGGCAGACCGGTGGGCACGGCCAGTTCGGCGACGTCCACCTCGATATCAAGCCGCTCGCCCGCGGCGAGGGCTTCACCTACTCCAATTCCGTCACCGGCGGCGCGGTGCCCAAGCAGTACATCCCGGCGGTCGGCGCCGGGGTCGCCGAATTCCTCAAAAAGGGGCCGCTCGGCTTTCCCGTGGTCGACATCTCGGTCACCCTGACCGACGGGCAGTTCCACGCCGTCGATTCCTCCGAACTCGCCTTCAAGACCGCGGCACGAATTGCCATGACCGAAGGCATGCCGAAGTGCGATCCGGTGCTGCTGGAGCCGATTCTGCGCGTCGACATCGCGGTCCCGTCCGAGTTCACCTCGAAGGCCAACACGCTGGTCTCCAGCCGGCGTGGCCAGATACTCGGCCTCGAGACGCGGCCCGATTGGTCGGGGTGGGACGTAGTGAGCGCGCTGGTACCGGCAAGCGAGTGTCATGATCTGATCGTCGAGATTCGTTCGCTGACCTTGGGGGTCGGCACCTATACCGCCAGCCTCGATCACCTGCAGGAGCTTCACGGACGCCTCGCCGACGACGTCGTCAGCGCGCACGCCGAGGGGTGATCGGGCGATGAACGCGAGCGATAAGACGCGCGCCGCGGCGCTGATCGGCGCGGCCCGGCGCCGCCTGGAGCCGCTGCCGGGGCTTCCC
Organism: uncultured Alphaproteobacteria bacterium; assembly: GCA_964446055.1. Lineage (GTDB taxonomy): Bacteria > Pseudomonadota > Alphaproteobacteria > VGEJ01 > VGEJ01 > CAYUNL01. The sequence goes on from CAYUNL010000048.1 coordinate 4,814, forward strand.
GAGGAGTATCGGCCCGAGACCCTGAAGGACGCCTATGACATCCAGGAACTGGTGGTCAAAGGGCTGGCCCGGCCGGTGGGCTGGAAGGTCGGCGCCACCGCACAGAAGGTGCAAGACCTTTTGGGTGCCGACGAGCCTTTCTTCGGACGGCTGATCGAGGGGCGCGTGCACCAAAGTCCGGCCGCCATACCCGCTGGCAGCGTGCTGACCCGCAAGGTCGAGATCGAATACGCCTTCCGCCTGGCCAGGGACCTGCCTGCGCTCGGCGCGCCGTACGACCGCGAGGCCGTCTCGAGTGCCGTGGACGCGCTCTACCCCTCGCTCGAGCTGCCAGATACGCGCTATTCCGAATGGGTCAGCCGTGGCGTCCTTCAGATCATCGCCGACAACGGTGGCGGCGGTCATTTTGTGATGGGCGCGGAGGTTGCCGACTGGTGCCAGGTCGACCTTGTCGACCGCGAGGTCTCAATTTCCTTCGACGGCGAAGAGGTTACCCGCGGTTCGGGTGCCCAGGTCATGGGCGATCCGCTTCTGTCTCTGGCGTGGCTCGCGAACGATGTCGCGAGCAGCGGGCGCGACCTGGTCGCGGGAGAAATCATCACCACCGGAAGTTGCGCTGATATCGTTTCCCCCGACGTCGGCGTCACGGTTGTCGGTGACTTCGGAGATCTTGGGACTGTGGTGGTCGAGTATCTCGCCTGACGGGCGCGGTTCTCGTCGCGACGCTCACGGAATGTTTAGTGGCTTTCACGCCGCAAACGGTCCTAGGTCAAGCTGATTGCCAGGGGGCAATGGCCAGATAAGCCAGAGGTGCGCGATGCTGACGAAGATCAAACGAGGATGGGAGCTTGCCGAATCGGCAGCGACGCCGGAGCACGTGTTCCTGAACCGGCGGAAGTTCATGGGTGCGGCGGGGGCGACCGGTGCGCCACTGGCCCTCGGGGGTCCGATTCTTCACCCGGTGAGGGCGGCCACGGAGGCCGAGGCCGACCCTTCGGCTCACCTCTATCCGGTCGAGCGTAACCCGCGCTACGTCCTCGACCGTGACATCACCGACGAGGAAGTCGCCGGCACCTACAACAACTTCTACGAATTCGGCTCCCACAAAGAGACCTGGCAGGCCGCCCAGGACCTACGTATCCGGCCCTGGACCGTGACCATCGACGGCATGGTCGAAAAGGAAATGACGCTCGATATTGACGATCTGCTGGCCAAGATGCCGCTCGAAGAGCGACTCTACCGCCACCGTTGCGTCGAGGCATGGTCGATGGCAGTGCCGTGGAGTGGGTTTCCGCTGGAGGCCCTGGTCAAGATGGCCAATCCGCTCGGCTCGGCCCGCTTCGTTCGCATGGAGACCTTCAAGGATTTGGAGATGGCCCCGGGTCAAAGCCAGTCCTGGTACCCCTGGCCCTACATCGAGGGCCTGACCATGGCCGAGGCGACCAACGAGATGGCCTTCATGGTTACCGGCATCTACGGCAAGCCGGTTTCGCGGCAGCACGGCGCGCCGCTGCGAATCGCGTTGCCCTGGAAGTACGGGTTCAAGTCGATCAAGTCGATCGTCAAGTTCACCTTCACCGACGAGCGCCCGATCGGCTTCTGGGAGGAAGTCCAGGGCAGCGAGTACGGCTTCTGGGCCAACGTCAACCCGGCCGTTTCGCACCCGCGTTGGAGTCAGTCGCACGAGCGCGTGATCGGCACCAGCCATACCGTGGCGACCCAAATCTACAACGGCTACGGCGAGTTCGTCGCCCACCTCTACGAGGGTATGGAGGCCGAGCCGCTCTACATGTGATCCCCAGGCCCGGCCAAAGAAAGGCCGGGCCCGAAGGCCCGGCCAGTTCAACAGGGAGGACTTACGTCTGGGAGACGTAGGTTGCGCGCCGGCTGACTGGCCGGCGCACCGGCCTTGCGGCGTAGCGCCGTAGGACCGTAGGCCACCGTGCTAGGCACGGTGCTCATATATTCTATGTAGGTTGCGCCAAGGAAACTTCCAGTCCCCGGGTGCAAGATTTTGCGCCGGCCTCTATTCCGCCGCGGCGGCGGCCTCGAGCGGCCTGGCGGCCAGGAACTTCTCGGCCTCGAGCGCCGCCATACAGCCGGTACCCGCGGCGGTCACCGCCTGGCGGAAGACCTTGTCCTGAACGTCGCCGGCGGCGAATACGCCGGGCACGCTGGTGGCGGTGCTGTCGGCGTCGGTGCGGAGATAGCCCTCTGAGTCCATCTCGAGCGCGCCGCGGAAAAGAGCCGTCGTCGGCTCATGGCCGATGGCGACGAAGACCCCATCGGTGGCGATCTCCCGCGTCTCGCCGCTCTTGGTGCTGCGCAGCAGCGCTCCGGTGACGCCCGGCGGATCCTCTTCGCCCATAATGTCTTCGACGACGTGATCCCAGATCATCGTGATCTTGGGGTTGGAGAACAGGCGCTCCTGCAGGATTTTCTCCGCGCGCAGCGAGTCCCGGCGATGCACCACGGTCACCTTGCTGGCGTGGTGGGTGAGATAGATGGCCTCCTCGACCGCAGTGTTGCCGCCGCCGACCACGATCACCTCGCGATCGCGGAAGAAGAAACCATCGCAGGTGGCGCACGCCGAGACCCCAAAGCCGCGGAAGCGTTGTTCGCGCTCGAGGCCGAGCCAGCGCGCCTGGGCGCCGGTGGCGACGATCAGCGCATCGGAGGTGTAGCGGTCGCCCGAATCGCCGACGCAGGCGAAGGGGTGTCGGCCCAGGTCGACCGAAACGATCGAGTCGCGGAACATGCGGGTGCCGACGCCTTCCGCCTGGGCCTGCATCTGCTCCATCAGCCACGGCCCCTGCACGACTTCGGCGAAGCCGGGATAGTTTTCGACGTCGGTGGTTATCGTCATCTGGCCGCCCGGTTCGACGCCGTGGACGAGCATCGGCTCGAGCGCCGCCCGCGCGGCATAGATCGCGGCCGTGAGCCCGGCCGGTCCTGAGCCCAGAATGAGGACCTTGCTCTGATGATGCTCCGCCATCCCAGACATCTTATATTTTGACGCGCGCCCGCACTTCAAGCCCGCTGGCGTTTCTGTGATCGATGGAATAGATATCGACATCCGGAGGACGGCTCATGCAGCAAGCGTCTCGCCCGACTACGACCGCGGCCCGCGGCCCCGACGCCGTGACGCTCGAGATCATCCGCAGCAAGCTGTTGGCCGCCGCCGATGAGATGGGGGTCGTGCTGGCGCGCGCCAGTATGGCGCCGGTGATCTACGAGGTGCTCGACTTCGCCTGCGGCATTACCGATGCGCGGGCCCAGCTCCTCTCCCAGACCAACGGCATCACGGTGTTCACCGGCACTTTCCAGGAGCGCATCGAGGCCATCCAGCGCAAGTTCGGCGCGACCATCGAGCCGGGCGACGTGTTTGCCTTCAACGATCCCTTCGACGGCGGATCGCATCTTCCCGACGTTTCGATCATCAAGCCCGTGTTCGACGAGGGAACGCTTTTGGGCTTCGCCATCGCCGTGGCCCACTGGACCGAGCTCGGCGGCACGGTTCCCGGTTCGCTGCCGCCCGATGCAACCGAGATCTTCCACGAGGGCCTGCGTCTGCCGCCGGTACGAATCCACAAAGCCGGCGCGCCGGTTCCCGAGATCATCGAACTGATCATGGCCAACCTGCGACTGCCGGTGATCGCAAGGGGCGATCTCAACGCCCAGCTCGCCTCTGTCAACATCGCCGAACGACGGCTTCACGAGCTGTGCAAGAAATACGGCAGCGAGACCGTGGGGATGAGTTTCGACCACATACTGGACAGCGGCGAGCGGGTGAGCCGGGCCGGCATCGCCGCGCTGCCCGATGGGGTATTCGAGGCCGAGGACTTCATCGACGGCGACGGCTTCGTCGACGAGCCGATCCCCATCCGCGTCCAGGTGCGCATCGAAGGCGAAGAGATCACCTTCGACTTCACCGGATCGAGCGCGCAGCGGCGGGGGCCGCTCAATGCGCCGCGCAGCGCGCTCCTTTCGGCGGTCAAGACCGTGTTCCGGGCGCTGGTCGATCCCCAGGCGCCCTCCAACGAGGGCTGGTTTCGCCCGCTCCATGTCGTGGTCCCCGACGGTACCGTGTTCAGCGCCCAGTTCCCAAGCCCGGTCGGCTGGTATTACGAGATCACCGGGCACGCCTCGGAGCTGGCCTGGAAGGCGCTATCCCAGGTCGCGCCTGAGCGCTTCAGCGCCGGCAGCTACCTCAGCCTGTGCCCGACCTTCATCACCGGCACCGAGCCCGATACGGGCGAACCCTTCGCGCTCATCGAGCCCCACCACGGGGGTTGGGGGGCGACCGAGTCGAACGACGGCGAGAGCGCGTTGATCGCGGTCTCGGACGGCGATACCTACAACTATTCGGTCGAACTCTTGGAGGCGAAGTATCCTATCCGCTGCCACGGCTACGGCCTCAATACCGCGGACGGCGCCGGCGCCGGATTCCACCGGGGCGGCTACGGCATCCGCAAGGAATACGAGATCCTGGCCGACGAGGCGATGTTCTATGGCGGCATGGCCCGCACCAAGACCCGGCCCTGGGGGATCGACGGTGGCGGCCGCGGTTCGGTCAACCATCTCGAGCTGGAGACGAACGGACGGCGCTGGCGCGGCGAGCGCGTCCCCTCGACGCCGATCACCCGCGGCGACCGCGTGACCATCGTGACTGGCGGCGGCGGCGGCCATGGCGATCCACGGACCCGCCGCGCCGAGGCCGTGGCCGACGATGTCCGCGACGGCTACATCGCCGCCGACGCCGCGCGCGAGGATTACGGCGTCGTCGTCCGGCCCGACGGCAGCCTCGACGACCGCGAGACAGACGCGTTGCGGGCCGGCGCCTGACGCGATCGGTTGCGCGGGCGGCACGAGTGCCCGAGAATGCAGCGATGGCGGGACCGCACGACGTGGGTGGGCAGGCGGCGGGTCCGGTGGACCGCGCCGAGCATGATGCCGCCTTCTGGGAGAAGGAGGTCGATGCGATCCAGGTCCTGTTGTCCGACGACACCCGACGCATCGTCGGCGTGGACGAGTTGCGTCGCGGCATCGAGTCTCTCGGCCCCGAAGCGTACGATACCTTAAGCTACTACGAGCGCTGGATCGCCTCGATCGCCTCGATTCTGGTCGAGAAGGGGATTCTGAGCGAGGCCGAGATCGCCGAGCGCGTCTCGGCGATTCGTGCGCGCTCGGAGGCGAAGGCGTGAGCGCCCGGTTCGCCCCCGGCGACAGCATCCGGGTCATGGCCGGCGATCCCCCCCACCATGTGCGCACGCCTGGCTACCTGAAGGGGCGGAGCGGCATCGTCACGCGGCGGGTCGGCGCCTTCCGCAATCCCGAGACACTGGCCCATGGCGGCGATGGCTTGCCGCGCCAGCCCCTGTACCGCGTTCGCTTCTCTCAGGAAACGCTGTGGCCCGCATACGATGGGCGGCCCAGTGATTCGCTTGAGGCCGAGCTCTACGAGAACTGGCTGGAGACTGCGCCATGAGCGACCACGATCACGCGCCCATCAGCGAAGGCGAGGCGCCGCTGACCCACCATCAGCTCGTGGGCACCGCACTGCGCGAGC
>CAYUNL010000048.1:10482-13593 GCA_964446055.1 uncultured Alphaproteobacteria bacterium
TGCGCGAGCCGCGTGCGCTCCTGGCCGAGTTCGGCACTGCGGTGGCCGAGGAAACCGAGGTCCGGGTCCACGACTCGACCGCCGAGCTCCGCTATCTGGTGTTACCGCGTCGGCCCGAAGGCACCGCGGGCCTGGCCGAGGAGGCGCTTGCCGCACTGGTAGGTCGCGACGCGATGATCGGCGTCGCGACCGTCGTGCCGGACCCTTCGGCCTAGGTCTCGCGACTACTGCGCCGCGGCCTTGGCGCCGGTGGCCGCGGCGAAACGTGGCATGACGTTTTCCGCCAGCAGCTCCATCGAGCGGCGCTCCAGCGCGCCGTAGGCCCCGCCCCAGTCCACTGAAACCTGAACCAGGGTGCCGAACGGGCCCACCTCCTCGCGGAAGGCGACAAGCTGGTCGAGCACCGAATCGGGCGTTCCCGCAATCACCACGTCCTCGACCACGCCCTCGGCGGTTACCGCGTCGTCGGACATCTCGGGGTCGGGCTTCATGATCTTGATGAAGCCCGCCTTGCGCAACAGGCTCGAGATGTAATGGAAGTAGAAGTAGCTCGGGGCCTCGCGGTCCTGGACGTGGTCGCGCGCCTCGGCCGCGTCTTCGGAGATGAAGATGTTCCGCGCCACCCGCCAGTCGTTTCCGTCCGCGGGTCGGCCCGCGGCCTCGCACCCCTTCTGGTACATCTCCCAATGGCTGGCCACCGAATAGGCGGGGATGAAGCCGGCCGAAATCGGGCTCCAGCCGCGCTCCCCCGCGGTGCGCACGCTGCCCGAATACGGGCTCATCGCCGACAGCGCGATGGGCGGGTGCGGCTGCTGATAAGGCGGCCAGATGTAGCCCACGCCGAACTCCGGCATCACGCTTTCGGCGATGCGGATGTCCCAGAACTCGCCGCGGATGTCGTACGGCGGGCCGTGCGACCACAGCTCGAGGATCATGTCGATCGATTCCATCATCGCCGCGTTGCGCGCCTTGCCGTCGGTGGTCTTGAACAGCTCGAAGTCGCTGGGCGCGCCGCCCGGACCGATGCCGAACAACAACCGTCCCTTGCTCATGTGATCGAACATCGCTATTTCCGCGGCGACCATGGCCGGGTGATGCTCCGGCAAACACACGACGCCGGTCCCGAGCTTCATATTCTTGGTCTTGTTGAGGAGCGCGGACAGGAACATCAGTGGCGCCGGAACCGGCTCGGTCTTGATCGAGAAGTGCTCGCCCACCCATAGCTCCGCGAAGCCCATCCGGTCGGCGATTACGGCCTTCTCGATGTTCTCCGCCAACAGCTCGTCGAGCGGGCGCTCGATCGGGTGCAGCGGCATCATGAACATTCCAAGCTGCATGCGTCCTCCCCGCGACTCCGCAGTCTGCAGAGCGGCGGCATGATGTCACAGGGGCCGGGCGGTGTCCAAGCGGCGGGTTGCGCACCCGCCGGCGCGCGCGCAAGATCGCTTTCCGGCGGAGGCGGACGATGTACGAACGCGCCACGGCTGATATGGATGCGGCGCTCCGGGCCGACGACGAGATCGCCGCGTGGCTGATTGACGAGGCCTGGTGCCTTGACGGGACTGCGGCGCTGATCGAGGCGCTGGGCGAGCGCTTCGTCGCGGGCGGGATCCCGCTGTGGCGGCTCAACTACTTGATGACGACGCTGCACCCCTCACTCCTCGGATCGCGCTACCTATGGCGTCGCGGGGGCACTGGGGTCGAAACCCTGGACGCGCCGCGCGCCGTCATCGAATCCGACGAATACCTGCGCAGCCCGATCCCCTCGGTGGTGGACAATCGGACAACGCTGCGGCGCCGGCTCGTAGGTCCCAAGGCCAAGCTCGACTTCCCACTGCTGATCGAGATCCGGGACGATGGCGGCACCGACTACCTGTGCGTACCGGTCGAGTTTTCCGACGGTCACATCAATACGGTATCGGTGACCAGCGATGCAGCGGAGGGCTTTCGCCGGCACGATCTCGATCACATGTATGCGCTGCTTCCCTTGTTTGCGCGCATCGTCGAGGTTCACGCGGTCCGCCGTCTCGCCGCCGACCTCTTGGACGTCTACGTCGGTCACGACGCGGGCCGTCGCATCCTCAAAGGCCAGATCGGCCGTGGCGACGGACAGACCATACGCGCCGCCATCTGGACCTGCGACCTCAGGGGCTTCACGCCGCTCGCCGATACGATGGCCGGAGACACCTTGATCGCGATCCTCAACGATTACTTCGACCGCATGGTTGCACCGATAGAATCGCGTGGCGGCGAAGTACTGAAGTTCATCGGCGATTCGGTCTTGGCGATGTTCCCGGTCCTCGACGGCCGCGCCGCCGCCGCGGTGTGTGGGGCGGCGCTGGACGCCGCGCTCGAGGCTGCTGCCGGCATGGCCGAACTCAACCGCGCCCGGCGTGCCGCAGAAGCTCCGGTATTGCGATTCGGCCTCGGTCTGCACCTCGGCGACGTCATTTACGGCAATATTGGGGCGGCCAGCCGACTCGACTTCACCGTGATCGGACCGGCGGTGAATCTGGTCAACCGGCTGGAGCACTTGAGCCGCGAACTCGATCGTCCGATCATCGCCTCGGCCGCGGTCGCGAGCTGTCTTCCCGGGCGGCTCGAATCGCTCGGCACCCATGAGCTTCGCGGCGTGCGCGAGCCCCACGAGGTGTTCAGCGTGCCGGTCCTTCAGGCCCTGCCCTCGCTCCCGGCGGGCGCGTGAGGTTGAGCGCTCGAGGCATGCCCGAGCACGCCGCGTGAACGGTCCACCCGCCGGCGAGGGAGCAGGGCCGCTGACCCTGTCCTTCGCCGAAGTCGGCTCGGGCGACCTCGCGACGGTGGGCGGCAAAGGCGCCAATCTTGGCGCGCTTGGCCGTGCCGGGCTTGCGGTGCCGCCCGGCTTCTGCGTCACCACGCGGGCGTTCTTGGCGTTTCTTGCTGGCGATACACGCGTGGCGGCGTGGCTGGCCGAACTCGACGCGCTTGCACCGGCCGACCTCGAGGCGGCAAGGCGTGTGGGCGCGGCGCTGCGCGAGCATCTCACGTCGAAGCCGATGCCTTCGCCGGTTCGCGACGCCGTGGTCGCGGCCTGGAACGCCGCCGGTGCCGAGCACGCTTACGCCGTGCGCT
>CAYUNL010000049.1:0-13526 GCA_964446055.1 uncultured Alphaproteobacteria bacterium
GCGCTGGCCGAGGCCGAGGTCGAATACCACGAGCACACCTCGACCACGATCCACGTCCGCTTTCCGGTGCTGTCCGAATCCGCGGACCCCGAGTTGGCGGGCTCGAGCCTAGTCATCTGGACGACGACCCCGTGGACGATCCCGGGCAACCGCGCGGTCGCGGTCGGCCCCAAACATAGCTACGCGCGCGTAGAGGTTACGGCGGTGGCCGAGGGATCGCGGGCCCGCGTGGGCGAATTCGTGATCCTCGCGGAATCGCTGATCGCGGCGGTGTGCGCCAAGGCCGGGATTGTCGGTTACGAAATTCGCGCGCGGCTGCCCGGCGAAAGCCTGATCGGCACGCGCTGCGCCCACCCCCTGCGCGGGCACGGCTACGACTTTGACGTCGTGGTTCTCGGCGCCGACTTCGTCGCCATGGACCAGGGTACCGGGCTGGTCCATATCGCGCCGGGCCACGGCACCGACGACTTCATCCTGGGCTCGGCGAACGGCCTCGAGGCGCCCTCGACGGTCGACGCCGACGGCTGCTACCACGACGACGTGCCGCTGTTCGCCAAGCGCAGCGTGTTCGAGGTAGACGGCGACGTCGCTACCGCGCTCGAGGCGGCCGGCGCGCTTCTGGCCAAGGGCAGCGTCGTACACGACTACCCCCATTCGTGGCGCTCCAAGAAGCCGCTGATCTTCCGCAACACGCCGCAATGGTTCATCTCGATGACCGAAACCGGCCTCAAGGAGGTCGCGCTTCGCGCCGTTGAGGGGGTGCGCTGGGTACCCGCCGCGAGCCGCAACCGCATCCAGGCGATGGTCGAGAACCGTAACGAGTGGGTGCTCTCGCGCCAGCGCGCCTGGGGCGTGCCGATCCCGCTGTTCGTGCGCCGCGACAGCGGCGAGCCGCTGCGCGACCCGGCGGTCAACGCGCGTATCGTCGAGACTTTCGCGGCCGAGGGCTCGGATTCGTGGTTCGCGGGCGAGGCGCAGCGTTTTCTTGGCGCTGAGCATGACGCCGCCGAGTACGAAATGGTCCGCGATATCGCCGAGGTCTGGTTCGATTCCGGGGCCACCCACAGCTTCGTCCTCGAGGACGTCGAAAGCCTGGCCTGGCCGGCCTCGCTCTATCTCGAAGGCACCGACCAGCATCGCGGCTGGTTCCAGTCCTCGCTGCTCGAGGCCTGCGGGACGCGCGGGCGGGCGCCGTTCGAGGCGGTGCTGACCCACGGCTTCGTCCTCGACGAGCAGGGCCGCAAGATGTCGAAGTCGCTCGGCAACGTCGTCGCCCCGCAGGAGATCTCGGATACCTTCGGGGCCGAGATCCTGCGGGTTTGGGTCGCGGCCAGTGATTACACCGAGGATCTGCGGATCGGCTCGGACATCGTCCGCCACCACGTCGATTCCTATCGCCGGCTGCGCAATACGCTTCGATTCTTGCTCGGCAACCTCACCGGTTTCTCGGCCAACGAGCGGCTCGACCACGCCGAGATGCCGGAGCTCGAGCGCTGGGTGCTGCACCGGTTGTCCGAGCTCGACGGCAAGGTTCGGCGCTGGTGCGAGGACTTCGACTTCCACGCCCTGTTCACCGCGCTCTACAACTTCTGCACCGCCGAGCTTTCGGCGTTTTATTTCGACGTGCGCAAGGATTCGCTCTACTGCGACCGCCTGAACTCGCCGCGACGCCGCGCCGCCCGCACTGTGCTTGACACACTGTTCTCGCATCTTACGGCGTGGCTCGCGCCGGTGCTTTGTTTCACCGCCGAGGAGGCCTGGCTCAACCGTGCCGGCGGCGGCGCGGAAAGCGTCCATCTCCGGCTCTTCCCCGAGACGCCGGCAAACTGGCGGGACCCCGCACTGGCCGAGAGATGGCAGACGATTCGCGCCCTGCGGCGGGTGGTTACCGGCGCGCTCGAGGTCGAGCGGCGCGACAAACGTATCGGCTCGAGCCTCGAGGCGCAGGTCGTGGTGTACGCCGCCGAGCCTTACGCAACGGCCCTTTCCGGTGTCGATCTGGCCGAGATCGCTATCACCTCGGCGGCGCACCTGATCGACGAGGCGCCACCGGCCGGCGCTTTCACGCTGGCCGAGGTGCCCGACGTCGCAGTGGTCGTCGCGCCGGCCGCGGGGACCAAGTGCCAGCGCTGCTGGCAGGTTCTGGCCGAGGTCTCCCGGCCTCAAGACTCGCCCGATTCGGGCGAGATCTGCCAACGCTGCGCGACGGCAATCGCGGACCTGTCGCCGGCGACCGCCGAGTGATGCTCCGCCTCGGACTCGGCGTTGCCGCCGCGGCTTGGGCGGTGGATCGAATCGCCAAGTGGCTGCTGGGCGAGGTTCTCGAGGCCGCGGGTGGGCGGCTCGCGGTGACGGGCTTCCTCAACCTCGTCGACGCGCGCAACGAGGGCGTCAGCTTCAGCCTTTTCAACGAGTTTGGAACGACCTGGGGGCGGTGGCTGCTGTTCGCTTTGGCGCTGGCGATCGTCGCCGGCATCGTCGTCTGGCTGCGCCGCACCGACCGCGCCTGGCCGGCGGCATCGCTCGGACTGATCATCGGCGGCGCGCTCGGCAACGCGTACGATCGCGCCGTCTGGGGCGCGGTCGCCGACCTCTTCGACTTTCATCTCGCAGGTTTCCATTGGCCGACCTTCAATCCCGCCGACACGGCAATCGTCGTCGGTGTCGGATTGTTGATCTTGGACAGCTTGTTCGAACGCCGCCGAACGCCTAGAAAGTAACCGTGACCGAGCCTGGATTGGGAACGACGTGGCGCCGCCTCGCGGTATTCGGGGCGCTGGTCGGCGTAATCGCCGGCGCCAGCGCCTGCGAGGGCGCGCGCAAGCAGCTCGGACTGACCAAGAACCCCCCCGACGAGTTCACCGTCGTCGCGCGCGCGCCGTTGGTGGTGCCACCCGATGCCACGCTCCGGCCCCCCGAGCCGGGCGCCCAGCGGCCCCAGGAGCTCCAGCCCAGCGACCAAGCGCAGGCCGCCCTCTTCGACCTCGATCAAGACGAGCTCGGCACAGAAGCGCCGCCCTCACCGGCCGAGCTCGCTTTCCTCGATCAAGCCGGAACCCGGGGCGGTGATCCCAATATCCGTGAGATCCTGCGACAGGAGAACTCACCCTTTGCCTCGCGCGACAAAAGTTTCGTGGAGGATCTGATGTTCTGGCGCGAGGAGGACGGACTCGGCGTGGTGGTGGATGCCGCGGCCGAATCCGAACGCCTGCGCGAAAACGCCGACGCCGGCAGGCCGGTTACCGAGGGCGAGACCCCGATCATCACGCGCCGTCGCCGCGCCCTACTCGAGGACATATTCTGACCGCGAGCGCGCGGGCATTCGGCGTCCTTGGCGCCGCCGGTCTTGTGGCGTTCGCGCTGGCGCTGTCGGCGGCGACGCCGCTCGAGGCGGGTCTCTTCAACCCCCAGGCGTTCACGCTCGAAAACGGCATGGAGGTCGTGGTCATCTCCGACCACCGGGCGCCACTGGTCACCCACATGGTGTGGTACAAGGCCGGCGCCGCCGACGAACCGCCCGGCAAATCGGGGATCGCTCATTTCCTCGAGCACCTCATGTTCAAGGGCACCGCCGACGTGCCCACGGGCGAGTTCTCGACCGCCGTCGCCCGCCACGGCGGCCGCGAGAACGCGTTCACCACCCAGGACTACACGGGCTACTTCCAGACCGTCGCCCTGGACCAGCTCGAGATGGTCATGCGGCTCGAAGCCGACCGCATGGTCAACCTGACGCTCACTGACGAACAGGTGGCCACCGAACGCGAGGTCATCCTCGAGGAGCGCCGCTCGCGCACCGACAACGTGCCCGAGGCGCTATGGGGCGAACAGATCAGCGCCGCGCTCTTCATGGCCCACCCCTACGGCGTCCCGGTCATCGGCTGGGAGCACGAGATGCGGGCATTGGATCGGGATGACGCACTGCGCTTCTACCGCGCCCACTATGCGCCCAACAACGCCATTTTGGTGGTCGCTGGGGATGTCACGGCAGAGGCCGTGCGCAGGCTCGCCGAGGCCACCTACGGCGCCATCCCGGTGCGCTCGATCGAAGCCCGGCAGCGGCCGCAGGAACCGCCACACCGGGCGGCCCGCCGAGTCGAGTATCGCGACGAACGGGTTGCCCGGCCGAGTTGGCGCCGCCGCTACGTCGCCCCCTCGCGCAACCGCGGCGACACCCAACACGCGCTGCCCCTGATGCTGCTTTCCGACATCCTGGGCGGCGGTACGACCTCGCGCCTTTACCGCGCGCTGGTCGTCGAGGCAAAGGTTGCGGCGCACGCGGGTAGCTACTACGGCGGCGGCGCGCTCGACCTTGATTCCTTCTCCCTGTATGCGATCCCCTCGGCCGCGACCGACGTTGCGGCGCTGGAAATCGCCATCGACGAGGTTGTCGCCGCGCTGCTGGACGAGGGTGTGGACGCCGAAGAACTCGAGCGCGCCAAGACCGTGGCCGTCGCCGGCGCCATCTACGCTCGCGACGATGTTCAGGGGGCGGCCCGGATTTTCGGCCGCGGGCTGGCAACCGGCCGGACGCCCCAAGAGATCGAGTCCTGGCCCGAGCAGATCTCCGCGGTCACCGTGGAACAGGTGAACGCCGCCGCGCGATCGGTCCTGGAACCGTCGCGCTCGGTGACCGGTGTATTGCTGCCGGCGGAGCCCGGATGATGCGACTCGGTGCGGCGCGCGCCGGCGCCTTCGGCGTATGCTTGGCCGTCCTCGGCGCCGCGCTTCCCGCCGGTGCGGTCGATATCCAGCGGGTGGAAAGCCCAGGCGGTATCGAGGCCTGGCTGGTCGAGGAGCATTCGATCCCCATCATCGCCGTCGAGATCGCCTTCGACGGCGGCGGCGCGCTCGATCCGCGCGGCAAAGAGGGCCTGGCCAATCTCCTCTCCGGCTTGCTCGACGAAGGCGCCGGCGACCTCGATTCGCAGGCCTTCCAGGGGCGCCTGGAAGAGTTGGCCATTCGGCTCGGCTTCGATTCCTATCGCGACACCTTTTGGGCCAGCCTGAAGACGCTGACCGAGAATCGCGACGAGGCTTTCGCCCTCTTGGGACTCGCGCTCACGGCACCGCGCTTCGACACCGACGCCGTCGAGCGCGTGCGCGGACAAGTGCTGTCGGGCCTACGACGCGACGCCGAGGATCCTGACGAGATCGCCGGGCGAAAGTTTCTCGCCACCGCGTTTCCCTACCACCCCTACGGCCGTCCCGGCCGCGGCACGCCGGAAAGCGTTGCCGCGATCACAGCCGAGGACCTGCACGGGGCGGTGGCTCAGCGGTTCGCCGCCGCCAACGTCACGGTTGGCGTGGTCGGCGATATCGACCCCGAAACCCTGGGCTTGCTCTTGGACCGCACGTTGGGGGGGCTGCCTGCCCGGGCCCGCACGGCGACCATTGCGGAAACCCGGCCGGCGCCGGTGGCCAGCATCAGCGTCGTCCGCAAGCCGGTGCCGCAAAGCGTGGTCCGCTTCGGCATGCCCGGCCTGAAGCGCAGCGATCCTGATTTCTACGCCGCCTATCTGATGAATCACGTGCTGGGCGGCGGCAGTTTCACCTCGCGGCTCTACGGCGAGGTTCGCGAGAAGCGCGGCCTCGCGTACTCGGTCTACAGCTACCTCTCGACGCTCGATCGCGCCGGCCTGGTCGCCGGCGGCGTGGCGAGTGCGAACGAGCGGGTGGCCGAGGCGATCGAGGTGATCCGGGGCGAGCTCTCGCGTCTGCGCGAGGAGGGAATCACCGAGGACGAGCTTCGCGACGCCAAGACCTACATCAACGGGGCCTACCCGTTGCGCCTCGATTCCAACACCTCGATCGCCCGCTCATTGGTGGCCATTCAGTTGGAAGACCTCGGCATCGACTACATGGACCGCCGCTCGAGCTACATCGACGCGGTGACGACCGAGGATATTCGACGCGTAGCGCGCCGCCTGATCCGGCCCGACGAGCTGATCATCGTCGTCGTCGGCGATCCCGAGGGCCTCGACGAGGGCGACTGACTCAGCAGCCCGAGTCGCCTAGACTGGCGCCGGTGGCGGCGATGAGCACAGACGGCCACAAGCGCAAGATCGCGGTAATCCTGGCCGCCGACGTCGAAGGCTACAGCCGCCTCATGGGCGCCGACGAAGAAGCGACCTTGGATACCCTGGCCGCATATCGCCGGGCGATGGACGACCGCATCGTCGAACGCGGTGGCCGGGTCGTCGGCTCGGCCGGCGATTCGCTGCTGGCCGAGTTCCCGAGCGCCGTCGAGGCGGTGCGCTGTGGCGTCGAGATCCAGGGCGAGCTCGGCAAACGCAACGCCGAGCTCGATTCCGACCGCCGCATGGCCTTCCGCATCGGCATCAACCTCGGCGACGTCATCGCGGCCGACGGCGACATCTTCGGCGACGGCGTGAACGTCGCGGCGCGGCTGGAAAAGATCGCCGACGCCGGCGGGGTGTGCATCTCGGGCACGGTCTACGATCAGGTCAAAGGCAAGGTCGAAGTCGGTTACGACGACCTCGGCGCGCAGCACGTCAAGAACATCGCCGAGCCGGTCCGCGCGTACCGCGTGCGCCTTGCGGCTGAAGCCGCACCAACCGCGACGCTCAATGTGCCTTCCGAGACGCCCTCGGTCGCGGTGCTCCCCTTCGACAACATGAGCGCTGATCCCGAGCAGGAGTACTTCTCCGACGGCATGACCGAGGACGTGATCACGACGCTGTCGAAGCTCTCGGGGCTCTTGGTGATCGCCCGCAACTCCACCTTCACCTACAAGGGCAAGGCGGTAAAGGTGCAAGACGTGGGTACCGAGCTCGGCGTGCGCTACGTCGTCGAAGGCAGCGTCCGCAAGGCGGGCGAGCGAATCCGCGTCACCGCCCAGCTCGTCGAGGCGGCCACCGGCCACCACCTGTGGGCCGAGCGCTACGACCGCACGCTCGAGGACGTCTTCGCGGTCCAGGACGAACTCAGCCAGGAGATCGCCTCGGCGCTCGAGGTGCGCCTAAGCGCCGGCGAAAAGAAGCAGCTGGCACGCAAACCCACCGAGAACATGGAGGCCTACGACCTTCTCCTGCGCGGCCGCGAAGTGATGATGCGCTCGACCCGTGAAGCGAACGAGGACGCGCGCACGATGTTCCAAAGGGTGCTCGAACTCGACCCCGGCTGCGCCGTCGCCTACGCCCGACTGGCGCAAGTGAGCAACGTCGCCGGAATGTACGGATGGGGCGGCGGCGAGAAAACCGGCCGCGATGCCGTGGAGCTGGCCGAAAAGGCGCTGGAGCTTGACCCTACCGTTCCCTTCGCGCACGGCGTCCTCGGAAACATCCACTTGTGGAGCCACCACGACCACGAACGTGCGCTTGCCGAGGCGCGGCGCTGGATCGAGCTCGATCCCAATGACGCCGACGGGGTCCTGAATCTTGCCCACGTATTGGTGTGGGCGGGCAGACCCGGCGAGGCGCTGCCGCTGATCGAGAAGTCGATGCAACTAAACCCGCACTACTCATTCATCACCCTGTTCAATCTCGGCCACGCGCATTGGGTTTTGGGCGATTGCCAGGCGGCACTCGCTGCATTCGGCCGCGGCATCGCCCGCAATCCCGATTTCGCCCCCAACCACGTCTTTCATGGCGTCGTTTTGGCCGAACTCGGCAAGATAGGCGAGGCGCGCGCGGCCATGGACGAAGGCCGCCGGCTGGGGATGGACCAGGCCCACACCCGGTTGCAAACGCTCCCCTACGCGCGCGACGAAGACCGCGAACGCGCTCGCCAAGCCTTGCTCAAACTGGCTCCCACCGAAGCGGTGGGAGCGGATGCTGGCGAGGGCGAGCACCGCTAAGTAACCGATGGACGCGTACCGCGACCTCGAGGCGAGGATTCGCCGACACTCGAACGTCGTGGCGGCGGCGGGCATGCTGCGCTGGGACTGGGCGACGATGATGCCGCCGGGCGGCGCCGAGGTCCGCGCCGAGCAGCTGGCGACCCTGGACGGGCTGGCTCACGAGATGATCACCTCGCCGGCGCTCGCCGAGCTTCTCGATGAGGCCGAAGCCGCGCGCGAGAAGCTCGATGACTGGCAATCGGCGAATCTTAATTTGATGCGCCGCCGCTGGCGCCGCGCAGATGCGCTTTCGCCCACGCTCGTCGATGCCTTCGCCCGCGCCACCGCCGCGTGCGAGATGAGCTGGCGCGAGGCCCGTGCGAATGACGACTTCTTGGCCGTCGCGCCCGCGCTCGAAACCGTCGTCGCGCTGGTTCGCGAGATCGCCGCGGCGTATGGCGAGGCGTTCGGCCTGGCGCCCTACGATGCGCTGCTCGACGGCAACGACCCCGGCGCGACGACCGCTACCATCGATCCCGTCTTCGCCGATCTCGACGCCTTCCTGCCCGCGCTCACCGAGCGCATCCTGGAACGCCAGGCGGGTGAGGCGGATGCGGTTCGGCCCCGCGGCCCGTTCGCACTCGCCGCGCAACAACGCCTGGCCGAGCGGCTGATGATTCTGGCCGGCTTCGACACCAACCACGGGCGTCTCGACGTTAGCCACCACCCCTTCACCGGAGGCGTGCCCGACGATGTCCGTATCACCACCCGCTACCGCGATGACGACTTCAGCGAATCGGTGATGGCGGTGCTGCACGAGACCGGCCACGCGCTGTACGAACGCGGCCTGCCCGCGGCTTGGCGTCACCAGCCGGTCGGCGAGTCTGCGGGCATGAGCGTGCATGAGAGCCAATCGCTGTTGATCGAGATGCAGGTCAGCCGCGGCCCCGAGTTTCTGTCCTTTGCCGCACCCCTGATCCGCGAGATGCTGGACGGATCGGGTCCGGGCTGGGAGAGCGAAAACATCGTCCGCCTGTACAACCATGTCGAACGCAGCCTTATCCGGGTTGACGCCGACGAGGTGACATACCCGGCCCACGTCATGGTCCGCTACCCCATCGAAAAGGCGCTGATCGAGGGCTCGCTGGAGGTCGCCGGGATTCCCGCCGAGTGGACGCGGGCGATGAAGGAAGGGCTGGGCCTGACGCCGCCCGACGATCGCGACGGCTGTCTCCAGGACATCCACTGGTTCGCCGGCGAGTTCGGATACTTTCCGACCTATACCCTTGGCGCGCTGGCGGCCGCCCAGTTCTTCGCCGCGGCCAAGCGCGCCGAGCCCGGGATTGGCACAGGAATATCCCAGGGTTCGTTCGCGCCGCTTCTCGGTTGGCTGCGGGACAACGTGCACAGCCTCGGCGCGCGTTATGCGCGGGACGACTTGCTCGTGCGGGCGACCGGAGAACCGCTCGGCACGACCGCCTTCAAGAACCACCTCGAGGCACGCTATCTCGGCTGACAAGCGCCTTGTCGCACCCTCGCCAAGGCGTATAGGGTTCGGCCGTATGGTGCGGTCCAATCCCCACGCGTCGCGGGCGCCTCGGCGAAGCCGCGCCGGCGGCGTCGGTGCCCAGGTCACCGCGTTGCCGAACGGCCTGCGGGTGGTTACCGACGCCATTCCCGGGTTGGAGACGACCTCGATCGGCGTCTGGGTCGATACCGGCTCGCGCAACGAGGACCCCGAAATCAATGGGGTCTCGCACCTTCTGGAGCACATGGCCTTCAAGGGCACCGAACGGCGTTCGGCCCGAGCCATCGCCGAAGAGGTCGAGGCCGTGGGCGGCCACCTCAATGCCTATACCTCGTCCGAGCAAACCGCCTACCTCGCGCGGGTGCTCAAGGACGACGTCGGCCTTGCGGTCGATATCCTCGCCGACATCCTTCAGCATTCGGTCTTCGACGAGTCCGAGCTGACGCGTGAGCGCGCCGTCGTCGTGCAAGAGATCGGCCAGACTCGGGATACGCCCGACGACATGGTCTTCGAGCTTTTCCAAGAGGCCGCGTATCCCGAACAGCCGCTCGGCCGCTCCATTCTCGGCACCGTCGAGCGGGTCAACGGCTTCGCGCGCCAGACCCTCATGGACTACATGGCGGAGCGATACCGCGCCCCCCGCATGGTTGCGGTCGCCGCGGGAGCCATCGAGCACGCGAGTTTCGTTGACATGATCGGAGATGCCTTCGGCGCCCTGGGCGCGGGCGAGGTCGCTCCGCCCGCACCTGCGCGGTACGCCGGCGGCGAGCGCCGCAGCGAACGCGACCTCGAGCAGGTCCATCTCGTGCTCGGCTTCAACGGCGTCGCCTACAACGATCCCCGGTTCTACGCCGCCCAGGTCTATTCCACGGTCCTCGGCGGCGGCATGTCCTCGCGGCTCTTTCAGGAGGTCCGCGAGAAACGCGGGCTCGCCTATGCCGTATACAGCTTCACCTCTTCCTACGTCGACGGCGGCACGATTGGCGTGTACGCCGGCACCGGCGCGTCGGAACTGGCCACCGTCGTCCCGGTGATCGCCGATGAGCTCACCAAGCTTGCCTCGGCGCACGTCGATGCGGCCGAGCTGTCACGGGCACGGGCCCAGCTCAAGGCCGGCCTGATGATGTCGCTCGAAAGCTCGATGGCGCGATGCGAGCAGCTGGGCCGCCAGATGTTGATCTTCGGGCGCCCCATTCCGCCGGCCGAGCTGCTGGCCGAGATCGATGCCGTCGACGCTGCTGCGCTGGCGGATTTCGCGCGCCGCATGCTGGAGGCCGGACCTCCGGTCGTCTCTGCGATCGGGCCGATTGCCTCGCTTGAGAGCTATGACGCCATCGCCGCAAGATTCAACTGAGCCGCGCGACGGGCGGAGGCAGCAGTGAGCTCGCTCTTGCGCACCCTGGGCCCGCCATGGGCGAGCCGCGTCTTGCACCGCGGAGGCGTCTACCTGCGCGCGCCGCAGCTGAGCGATTGGGCACAGTGGGCGCGTCTGCGCGCCGAATCGCGCGACTTCCTGGTGCCGTGGGAACCGACCTGGTCGGCCGACGCACTGACCCGAGCCGCCTTCCGCCGGCGGCTGCGCCGCTACTATCGCGACGCGCGCGAGGAAACCGGCTACGCCTTTTTCATCTTCCTGCAAGACGACGATGCACTGCTGGGCGGGATCACGCTTACCAACGTCCGCCGCGGGGTGGCCGGCTCGTGTTCGGTCGGCTATTGGATCGGCAAGCGGCACGCCCATCAGGGCCACATGGGCGATGCGCTGGTCTCGCTCTACCCGTTCGTGTTCGAGGATTTGCGGCTCCACCGGTTGGAGGCCGCATGCCTGCCCAGCAACGCGGCCAGCAAGGGTCTGCTGCTCAAGAGCGGCTTCTCCGAAGAAGGGTTCGCGCGCCAGTACCTCAAGATCAACGGCGGTTGGCGCGACCATATCCTGTTCGCCCTCCTCGACACCGATGACCGTCCCGGCCCGGCACCCGCAGGGGCGGGCCAGCCGCGCCCCAGCGCGGGTAGGGACGCCACGTGAACCTCGCCCCGCCGCCTCCGCGGCGCGACTATGCCGTCATCTACGCCGACCCGCCGTGGACCTTCGCCACCTATAGCGCCAAGGGCCGTGGCCGCTGCGCCGACGCCCACTACGAGGTGATGAGTATCGAAGGCCTCAAGGCGCTGCCCGTGGCCGATTGGGCGGCCGCCGATAGCGCGCTGTTGATGTGGGCGACGAGCCCGCTCCTACCGCGGGCGTTCGAGGTCATGGTGGCGTGGGGCTTCACTTACAAATCAGTCGCCTTCACCTGGGCAAAGCAGAACAAGCGTTCGCCGGGATTCTTCTTCGGGCTCGGTTATTGGACGCGGGCGAATTGCGAGTACTGCCTGTTGGGCACGCGGGGCGCGCCGAAGCGCCGCGCCCGTGACGTGCGGCAGCTGATCGTTGCGCCGCGCCGCGAGCACAGCCGCAAGCCCGACGAAACCTACGACCGCATCGAGCGGCTGCTTGGCGGACCCTACCTCGAGATGTTCGCCCGCCACAGCCGCAAGAACTGGGACGCCTGGGGTCTCCAGGCCGGGCTCTTCGATCAGGGCGAAGTCGCCACCCGTCGCTGGCCGTCGGTGGGCGACCCGACGGCCGCCCCGGTGCACGCCGCGACAGATCGAGACTAGGCGACACGCTCTCAATCGAGGAGCCGACCGCGCCGCCGTCCGCTAATGGATCCAGAGCCGACATTCGACGCTGAGTAAGTCCGGCTAATCGGTCTTTCGGTAGGATCGGTCTCTGAGAAGGAGGTTCGCTATCGCTGGCGGTCATAAATAAAATTAATTTATATCTTGATTTTTTGAATTTCTGGCACCACTCTCAGTGCATAAACTTGTTGGAGCAAGGCTATGGCATTGAACTGGCGCAAACTCACCCAACTCAGCGGCGAGCAGGATTTCACCATCGAGCGGGTGCGCACTCGGGCGGCATGGTGGGGGGTCCGCGATCAGCTTTTCAGCACGGGACCCCTACTATGCTCCCCCCATTTGCGTCCGCTTGACCCCAGGCCCAGACGTGCCGTGAGGGGTCGTCGTAGGTCTTAGCACCACTCTCAACACATAAACTTGTTGGAGCAGGGTCATGGCATTGGACTGGCGCAAACTCACCCAACTCACCGGCGAGCAGGATTTCACCATCGAGCGGGTGCGCACGATCGACGACGGTATCGCCATCGAGGGCGACTTCGCGCCGCCGCCGCTGGCCCGCCTGGACGCCGACGATCAGGCCTTCGTCGCCGCCTTCGTCCACTGCCACGGATCCATCAAGCAGATGGAACGTTGGTTCGGGGTTAGTTATCCCACTATCAAGGGACGGCTGAATCGCGTCGCGGGTCGGCTCGACTTCGCCGAGGTGATGGAAGGCGACGAGGTGATGGAAGGGAAGTCGCCGGCAACCGGACCGGCCGACGTGCTCGACCGTCTCGAAAGGGGCGAGATCAGCGCCGAAGAGGCGCTGGCGGAGCTCGTGCCATGATCTGGCCACCCTCAGTGGTGCGGCTACGGATTTACAAGGGCAGCCGGCGCAAGATGAATCTGTGGTTGCCGGTGTGGGTGCTATGGCTGCCGGTAGTGCTGATCGCGCTCCTGCTGGCGCCGGTCGCGGTGCCGGTGTTGTGGCTGGCGGCCGGGCGGGGGCGGCGACGTCGGGCGGTGATGGCGGGGCCGGCGCTTTTCCGTCTGTTCTGCGCCCTCAGGGGATCTTGTTTCGAGGCGGGAAATCCCGGAAACGGCATACGGATGGCGATCTACTGAAAGGAACAAGGCGATGAGCGACGAGACCAAACGCGTACTCGAGATGGTGGTGGCGGGCAAGATCACCGTCGACGAGGGCGAACGGCTACTCGGCGTCCTCGGCGTCGGGCAATCCGCTTTGCCGCCGCCGGACGAAGCCGAACGCTTGGCGCCCCGCTTTCTGAAAATAGAGGGGAGCTCGGCCGGCAAGGACGGCAAGGATGAGAGCTTTCGCATACGGGTGCCGCTCGACCTGATTCGCGCCGGCCTCAAATTGCGGGCCCTGATCCCCGAGACCAAGCGCGACAAGATCAACGATAAACTCAGGAAAAAAGGCATCGAAGGTGACGTCTTCGAGATGTCGGACGACAAGATAGAATCTCTGATCCGCACTCTCGGCGAGCTGGAGATCGAAGGGGTCGACGGCGAAGATGG
>CAYUNL010000050.1:0-2522 GCA_964446055.1 uncultured Alphaproteobacteria bacterium
CCTCGGGCTGATCGTCGTCGATGAGGAGCAAGACGGCGCCTACAAGCAGGAAGACGGCGTCGTCTACAACGCCCGCGACATGGCCGTGGTACGGGCGCGCCTGGCCGAGGTCCCGATCGTATTGGCCTCGGCAACGCCCTCGCTCGAGACCGTCGTCAACGTCGAGGCTGGACGCTATGCCCGGGTCCATCTACCCGAGCGCCACGGCGCCGCGCGCCTGCCCGAAATCGCGGCCGTGGACATGCGTGTCGAGCCACCGCCGCGCGGTCGTTGGCTCTCCCCTTCGCTGGCCGCGGCGCTCGGCGAAACCTTGTCGGCGGGCGAGCAGGCGATGCTGTTCCTAAACCGGCGCGGCTACGCGCCGCTGACGCTGTGCCGCGCCTGCGGGCACCGGCTCGAGTGCCCCAATTGCTCGGCCTGGCTGGTCGAGCACCGCCTGGCGGGCCGCCTGCAGTGCCATCACTGCGGGCACGCCCGGGTCCTGCCCGAATCGTGCCCGGCGTGCCAGGCGCACGACCGCCTCGCCGCCTGCGGGCCCGGCGTCGAGCGAGTGTGCGACGAAGTCGCCGAACTCGCCCCGGGCGCCCGCACCGCCATCGTCGCCAGCGATACCCTGCGCGGTCCCGGCGCGGCCGAGGCCTTAATCCGGCGGGTGACGGCGCACGAGATCGATGTCCTGATCGGCACCCAAGTCGTCGCCAAGGGCCACCACTTCCCGCTCCTGACACTGGTCGGCGTGGTCGACGCCGACCTCGGACTCGGCGGCGGTGACCTCAGGGCGATGGAACGAACCTACCAGCTCCTGCACCAGGTGGCCGGGCGCGCCGGTCGCGCCGGGCGGCCCGGGCGGGTGTTACTACAGACCTACATGCCCGAGCACCCGGTGATGGCGGCCCTGGTTTCGGGCGATCGTGACGCCTTTCTCGCCCGCGAGGCCTCGGCCCGGCGGGAGCAGGCGATGCCGCCGTTCGGCCGTCTCGCCGCGCTCATCGTCTCCGGTGCGGACAAAGCCAAGGTCACGGGCATCGCCCGGGCGCTGGGGCGGGCGGCGCCTTCGGGCCACGGGCTTCGCGTGCTCGGTCCGGCGCCGGCGCCGCTCTCGCTCTTGCGCGGCCGTCATCGCCAGCGCCTCCTTCTCAAGACGGCGCGTTCGGTCAAGATCCAGGAACCGCTGCGGGCTTGGCTTGCCAAGGTCAAGGTACCCGCGAGCGTCCGCCTCCAGGTCGACGTCGATCCCTACAGTTTCCTCTAGCCCCCCTCAAGCCAAACCCACCAACGCGCGGGCGAAGGCCGCGGCCTCGAATTCGTGAAGGTCCTCGATATCCTCGCCGATTCCGATCGCGTGCACCGGCAGAGCGAAGCGCTCGGCGATGCCGACCAGGACGCCGCCCTTTGCAGTGCCGTCAAGTTTGGTCATCACCAGGCCGCTGACGGCACAGCGCTCGGCAAACACCTCGACCTGGGCGTGCGCGTTTTGGCCGGTGGTGGCGTCAAGCACCAAAATGCACGCGTGCGGTGCCGTGGCGTCGAGCTTTCGCACCACCCGGATCATCTTCTCGAGCCCGGCCATCAGCTCGGATTTGTTCTGCAAGCGCCCGGCGGTGTCGATCAGCAACACCTCGGCGGCGTTCCGTTGGGCGACCTCAAGCGCTTCGAAAGCGACGCCGGCGGCATCGGCGCCGGGTGCCCTGGCGATCACCGGCGCGCCGGCGCGCTCGCCCCAGAGCTGGAGCTGATCGATGGCCGCGGCGCGAAAGGTATCGCCCGCCGCCAGCATCACCGAGCGCCCCTCGGCGTGAAAGCGGTGGGCGAGCTTGCCAATGGTGGCGGTCTTTCCGGTACCGTTGACGCCGACCGCGAGGATCACAAACGGCCTCTGGCCGGTCGCGATCTCGAGCGGTTTGGCGAGCGGCGCGAGGATCGCCGCGATCTCCGCCGCCAGCGCCTCGCGGACCGCGTCCACCGAAGCCTCGTTCCCGAGGCCGGAGCTGCCAATCCGCTCGGTCAACCTCTGCGCCGCAGCGACCCCGAAGTCGGCCGAGATCAAGAGCTCTTCCAGCGCCTCCAGGGTTTCGGCGTCGGGCCGGGCGCCGCCAAAGATGCCGGCGATGCCGCCGCTCAGCCGGCCCGAGGATCCGGCGAGGCCGGCGCGCAGCCGCTTCAACCAGCCCGATCGCGGCGCCGTCTCGCTCGGCATTACGCCGCGTTCAGGACGTGCCCGCGCAGTGCGTCGCCGTCGATTCCGGTGATCTGCGCCGCAACGATGCGGCCGGGCGCCACCTCGCGGTCGAGCCGCACCGGCGCGAAATCCGCGCCCCGGCCCTCTCCGAGCCGCTCAACCAGCACCTCGGCCACCGATCCGATGCGACTTCGCAGGAATCCTCGCTTCGCCGCATCCCCCGCGGCGCGCAAGCATGCGGTACTGGGGGCACGGGAATCAACAATGACTGTGAGAGTGAATCAATTGGGATTTGTCCTGAAAGTTGGTAGGACGTGATGCCAAAGATGGTAAATGGATGAGG
>CAYUNL010000050.1:2532-13470 GCA_964446055.1 uncultured Alphaproteobacteria bacterium
ACGGCAAGCGGCGGCATCCGGGCGGCCGGCGTGCCCGGCCGTTCGGAGTAGGGAAAGACATGAAGGAAACTGAGCCCGCATTCGGCGATCAGCGATTCGGTATTGGCGAAGGCGGCGGCCGATTCAGTCGGAAAGCCGGCGATCAGGTCGGCGCCGAACGCGGTCTCGGGGCGGCGGCGGCGAATCTCCTCGCACAGCGCCACGGCGTCGTCGCGGCGATGGCGGCGTTTCATACGCTTGAGGATCACATCGTCGCCCGATTGCACGCTGAGGTGAAGGTGCGGCATGACTCGCGGCTCGCTTGCGAATATGTCGCGAAGCGTCGCGTCGACCTCGACCGGGTCGATCGAGGAGAGGCGAAGTCGGGGCAGCTCCGGCACCTCGCGCAACAACCCGCGCACCATCTCGCCCAAGCTCGGGCCGCCGTCGAGATCGCGCCCGTAATCGCCGATATCGACGCCGGTCAGCACCACTTCCGCGTAGCCCGCCGCAACAAGGGCGCGGGCCTCGCGGACGATGGCCGCGGCCGGCACGCTACGGCTTGGGCCGCGGGCGAAGGGGATGATGCAGAACGTGCAGCGGTGGTCACACCCGTTTTGCACCTGAAGAAAGGCGCGGGCGCGGCCCTCGAAGCCCTCGATCAAGTGCCCCGCGGTCTCTCGCACCGCCATGATGTCGTTGACCCTCACCCGCGGTCCGTCCTCGGCAAGCCACCCCGGCTCGAGCTTCTCGGCGTTGCCGAGCACCCGGTCCACTTCGATCATTTCGGCGTAGACGCGGGGATTGAGCTGGGCGGCACACCCGGTGACGATGATTTCGGCATCGGGGCGGCGCCGGCGGGCGCGGCGGATCGCTTGCCGGGCCTGACGCTCGGCCTCGGCGGTCACCGCGCAGGTGTTGACGATCACCGCGTCGGTGCGCCCGGCGGCCCGCGCGTTGCGCCGGATGACTTCGGATTCATAGGCGTTGAGGCGGCAACCGAAGGTCACCACCTCGGGCCCTGCCCGGTTCATGCCGCCCCCCGTTCCCGGCGGGCTGGCGCGTAAAACGCCGGATCGAGCGTCCCCTTGTAGCTCGTCGCGGCCGGCCCGGTCATCGCCACGTGACCATCCTCGCGCCACTCGACGTCGAGCGCACCGCCGTCGAGCCGCACCGTGGCCGAGCGCCCGCACAGGCCCCTGCGGACCGCGGCGACCACCGTCGCGCAGGCCGCCGTGCCGCAGGCCGGGGTGATTCCGACCCCGCGCTCCCACACGCGAAGCCGAATCCCTTCCGCCCCGAGCAATTGGGCGAACGAGACGTTGGCTCGCTCGGGGAACAATGCGTGGTTCTCGACGGCGGGACCGTGCTGCGCGAGATCGACGGCGTGTGCGTCCTCGACGAAGAACACCGCGTGCGGATTGCCGACGTTGACCGCCACCGCGTCGCCCAGTGGCAGCGCGAGGTGCAAGGTGTCCGCCGAGCGCAGCAGCGGAATGTCACGCCAACCGAAGCGCGCCGGCCCGAGATCGATCCGCACCATCCCCTCCGCCGTCGTCTCGCCATGCAGCGTCCCGGCCAGGGTTTCGAGGCTCACCGACCCGGCCTCGCCCTCGGCCATCAACAACGCCGCGACGCACCGCGCGCCGTTGCCGCAAGCCCCGACCTCGCCGCCATCGGCGTTGAAGACCCGCATGAACGCATCCGCCGCACTCGAGCCTTCGATCGCGATCACCTGATCGCACCCGACCCCGGTTCTCCGGTCGGCAATCGCGCGCACCCTATCGGGGTCGAGCGCCGCCGACCGCTGGCGGGCGTCGAGAACGACGAAGTCGTTTCCCAGCCCATGCATCTTGGTGAACCGCCGCCCCATCCTCGGCGTTATAGGACCGCCGCCCCGGCCTCGCAACCGGCGAAAGGCCGGTCATGCGGCCAGGTTTGCGGCACGATGCCCGAACAGCAGCTTCTTCGATTCCTCGGTGATTGTCGGCCTGGTGTTGAGCGCGGCGCCCTTCGCATAGGCGCGGATCGTCGCCGGGCGCGCCGCGATCGCATCGTGCCAGCGCTTGACGTAGGGGGTGTCGTCGAGCGCCGGCCACTCGCGCGACAGGCGATGGACCCAGGGGAAACTGGCCATGTCGGCGATGGAGTACTCGCCGGCGATGAATTCGCAGCCGTCGAGCCGACGCTCGAGTACGCCATAAAGACGCTGGGTCTCGGCCGCGTAACGCTGGATCGGGTAGTCGAGCTTCTCCGGCGCATAGGCGCTGAAGTGGAGGTGCTGGCCGAGCATCGGACCCAGTCCGCCCATCTGCCAGAACAGCCATTGCATGACCTCGCTTCGCGCCGCGCCCGCGGCGGGCAGGAAGCGGCCGGTCTTTTCCGCGAGATAGTGAAGGATGGCGCCTGATTCGAACATCGCGACCGCGGCCCCGCCGCCGGTCGGCGCGCGGTCGACGATGGCGGGGATGCGGTTGTTGGGCGAAATCTCCAGGAACTCCCGCCGGAACTGCTCGCCCTTCGAGATATTGACCGGCACGATTCGGTACGCGAGGCCGGCCTCCTCGAGGAACACCATCACCTTGTAGCCGTTGGGCGTGGTCCAGAAATGAAGGTCGATCATGGCGGGCTCCCTCCTCCGGGTCAGGCCGCGGCCCTGGCGCCGAGAGCGACCGGCGGGAAGTCGACTTCGGTCTCGGCGACGTGGTTGAAGTAGGTGCTGAAGATATTGAGCGCGACGGTGGCGAGTATTTCGGCGATCTCGCCCTCGCCATAGCCAGCTGTGCGGACCCGTGCCAGATCGGCGTCGTCCACCCAACCGCACTTGTCCACGATCGCCAGGGCGAAGTCGAGGGCCGCGGCGACTGCTGGCTCGGAGGCGCGGCCCTCGAGGTTGGCGGCGAGTTCCGGCGATTGCAGGCCATGCATCTTGCCGAGCGCGGTGTGCGCCGCGGCGCAGTACTCGCAACCGTTGGCGCCGGCAACGGCGAGTGCGATCTGCTCGCGCAGCGGCGCGCGTAGCGTGCCGCCCGACAGCGCCTTGCCGAAACCGACGTAGGCGTCCAGCACCACCGGCGAGCTGGCCATGGTGCGCATGATGTTGGGGGTCATGCCGAGTGCTTTGTGGACGTCGTCCAAGAGCGCCTTGGCCTTGCCCTCGGCAACGGCGGGATCGATCGGCTGAATGCGTGGCATCGGGGTTCTCCTTGTCGGTCAGAAGCCATGTCCTGTAGCGCATATATACTGACCGTTCTGTATGTCAAGGGGTCTGAGTGGCCCCCGTCCCGGAGCGCTTGACGGTACGGCGGTTTGGGGCGTAGGTTTCGGCCACCGGATTTCCGGCCAAGCGCGTGTGCCGAGACGCCGTGACGGCCAGCCCGCGAGCTATTCGCGCGCTGGCGTTTTGCCATTCAAGGGCTGTGCGATGTTCGAGTCCCTGACCGATCGACTGGGCGAGATTTTCACGCGCCTCAAGAAGCGTGGTGCGCTGTCCGAGGCCGATGTCGCTGCGGCGCTGCGCGAGGTCCGGGTAGCGCTGCTGGAAGCCGACGTCGCTCTCCCGGTGGTCAAGTCGCTGATTGAAGCGGTGAGCCAAGACGCCACCGGCGCCGAGGTGATGCGCAGCGTCACGCCCGGGCAGATGGTCGTCAAGGTGGTGCACGACCACCTGGTCGCGATGCTCGGGGCCGAGACCGCCGAATTACGGATCGCCGCGGCGCCGCCGGCGGCGGTGCTGATGGTCGGGCTGCAGGGTTCGGGCAAGACCACCACCAGCGCCAAGATCGCGCTCAAGCTGACCCGGGAGCAGGGCAAGAAAGTGCTGATGGCGGCGCTCGACACGCGCCGGCCGGCGGCCCAAGAGCAACTTCGGGTGCTGGGCGAAGAAGCGGAGCTCGCCACGCTTCCCATCATGCCCGACCAATTGCCGATCGACATCGCTCGGCGGGCGATGGAAGCGGCGCGGCTGCAGGCCTACGACGTGGTCATCCTCGATACCGCCGGACGCCAGCACGCGGACGAGGGCCTCATGGACGAGGCCGCCGCGATCCGCGACGCCGTTGCACCGGCCGAAACCTTGCTGGTCGCCGATTCGCTCACCGGCCAGGATGCGGTCAACCTCGCGGCGGCCTTCAAGGCACGTCTCGATATCAGCGGTGTCGTCCTGACCCGAATCGACGGCGACGCCCGGGGCGGCGCCGCGCTTTCGATCCGCGCCGTCGCCGGCTGCCCGATCAAGCTCCTTGGCACCGGCGAGAAGCTGGACGCGCTCGAGGGCTTCCATCCCGAGCGTGTGGCCTCGCGCATCCTCGGCATGGGCGACGTGGTGAGCCTGGTCGAGAAGGCGGCGGAGACCATCGAGGAGGGCGAGGCGGCACGGCTCGAAGCCAAGCTGATGAAGGGCCGCTTCGACCTCGACGATCTCGCCCAGCAACTTGGGCAGATGCGCAAGATGGGCGGCATGGAAGGCGTGATGGCGCTCTTGCCCGGCGTCGGCAAAGCCAAGCGGCAGATGGCCGAGGCGGCGATCGACGATGGCATGTTGCGGCGCCAGGTGGCGATTATCCAGTCGATGACCGCGGCCGAGCGGAAGAACGCGAAGCTTCTCGGGGGCTCGCGCAAGCGCCGCGTCGCCGCCGGGTCGGGCACCTCGGTACAGGATGTGAACCGCCTGTTGAAGCAATACAAGCAGCTCTCGGGTATGGTGAAGAAGGTCGGCAAACTCGGCAAGAAGGGCCTGATGCGCCACGGACTGCCGGGCATGGCGGCGCCGCCGCATATGCCAATGGCCCAGGGCCGGGCGCGTCCCTGACGCCCCGGTCGGTTTGGGAGGAACACGAGCGTGACACTGAAGATTCGTCTGTCCCGTGCCGGCGCCAAGAAGCGGCCGTTCTACCGCATTGTCGTCGCCGACTCGCGGAGCCCGCGCGATGGCCGATTCATCGAGCGCGTCGGCACCTACGACCCGCTCCTTCGCGCCAACGATCCCGAACGGGTGCATCTCAAAGAGGGGCGTATTCGCCATTGGCTCGGGCTCGGCGCCCGGCCCTCTGACCGGGTGGCGCGATTCCTGGGCGCGGCCGAGATCACGCCGATGCCCGCGCGGCGCGACAACCCGAAGAAAGCGCTGCCCAAGAAGAAGGCCCAGGAGCGCATGCAGGCCGAGGCCGAGGCAGCCGCCGCGCCGAAGGCCGAAACCCCCGTGGCCGCGGACGAGCCTGCGGCGGAGGCTGAGGCTGAGGCTACGGCAGCCGAATCCGAATCCGACGCCGGCGAAGCCACGGCAGCCGAACCCGAATCGGATGCGGGCGAAGCCACAGCGGCCGAACCCGACGACGCGCCAGCGGCGGCCGAAGCCGAAAGCTCCGAGCCGGTCCCCGAACCCGAGCCCGAGCCGGAGCCCGAGCCGGTCCCGGAGCCGGAGCCGGAACCAGAGGCCGAGCCCGAAGCTGCCAAGGACGCGGAGGACTCCAAGCCGGCCGCCGAGGACGAGCCCGAACCGGAAAAGTCCAAGGACGCGGAGTCCGAGGACTGAGGACGGCCATGGCTGCGGCGGCAACAAACTCCACCAATGACCGGGCACCGGTATGTCTCGGCGTCATAGCCGGCGCCCATGGCCTCAAGGGCGAGGTACGGATTCTGAGCCATACCGCGCGCCCCGAAGACGTGGCCGAATACGGGCCGCTCGCCGACGAGACCGGAGAGTACTTCTTCGCCCTCGAGGTGCGCGGCCACGGCAAGGGAACCTTAATCGCGCGGATTCACGGGATCGAGGACCGCGCCGCCGCGGCGGCACTCAAGGGGACCAAGTTGTTCGTCGACCGGGCCGCGCTCGAGGCGCCGGACTCGGACGAGTTCTACTATGCCGACCTCGTCGGGCTCGAGGCGCGGCTCGATTCCGGCGGCCGCTTGGGCCGCGTCGCCTCGGTGCACAATTTCGGCGCCGGCGACCTCTTGGAGATCGAGCCTGCGGCTGAGGGTGCCACGCTGTTCGTGCCGTTCACCAAAGAGACCGTGCCGGTCGTCGACACCGACGACGGCTTCATCGTGCTCGTTCCCCCCGACGGGCTGCTCGGCGAGGGCGCCGAGGCCGAGGCCGCGCTGTGAGCGCCGCACGAAGCGCCGACCGCGCCGCCGGCGCGCCGTGGCGAGCCTGGGTGCTGACCCTGTTCCCCGAGGCATTCCCCGGGCCGCTCGGGCTCTCGCTCTCCGGCCGCGCGCTCGCCGAGGGCCGCTGGTCGCTCGAGACCGTCGATTTCAGGGCCCACGCGGGCGGGCGCCACCGTGCCGTCGACGACAAGGCCTTCGGCGGCGGCCCCGGTATGGTGATGCGCGCCGACGTGTTGGCCGCGGCCGTCGATTCCACGCTGGCCGAGGCGGCAAGGCTCTCGGCGGGCCCGCCACTGCCGCTGATCTATCTCAGCCCGCGCGGCGCGCCGCTGGACCAGGCGCGGGTGCGGGCGCTGGCCGACGGACCCGGCGCGATCCTGGTGTGCGGCCGTTTCGAGGGTATCGACGAGCGCGTGATCGAGGCGCGCGGCATCGAGGAGGTGAGCCTCGGCGATTTCGTTCTCTCAGGCGGCGAGCCGGCGGCGCTAGCGCTCATCGATTCGGTGGTGCGGCTGTTGCCCGGCGTACTTGGCAGCGCCGAGAGCCTGGCCGAGGAGAGCTTCGGCGGCGAGCTTCTGGAGTATCCTCACTACACCCGGCCCCAGGCCTGGGAGGGCCGCGCCGTGCCCGAGGTGCTGGTGTCGGGAGACCACCAAGCGGTAGCCGCCTGGCGGCTCGCCGAGGCCGAGCGTATTACCCGCGAGCGGCGTCCCGATCTGTGGGCCCGCTACGTCGAATCGAGAGCCGAGGCGGAGTGATGAACCGACTGGAAGAGCTCGAGGCGAGGCTTCTCGAGGAGCGCACCGCGGCGCGCGCAGTCCCAGAGTTCGGGGCCGGCGACACCGTCCGTGTCATGGTCAAGGTCGTCGAGGGTACGCGCGAGCGCCTGCAGGCGTTCGAAGGCGTATGTATCGCCCGGCGCAACCGCGGCATCAACTCGTCCTTCACCGTTCGCAAGCTCTCCTACGGCGAGGGGGTCGAGCGAATCTTTCCCCTGCACGCGCCGCAGATCGCCGAGATCGAGGTGGTCCGCCGGGGCGCCGTACGGCGGGCCAAGCTCTACTACCTGCGCGGCCTCACCGGCAAGCGCGCGCGCATCGCCGAGAAGGTCGACCGCAAACGCGGCCGCAGCGAGGGGGACGGCAAACAGCCCGCCGCTGCGAGCAAGGCCGAATAGCGCCCACCGCCCTCGCGCAACCAAATCCATGCCCGAGCCCCGCACCCTGTTCGACAAGATCTGGGACGCCCACCTTGTGGTCGAGCGCGACGATGGCGCCTCGCTCCTCTACATCGATCGCCACCTCGTGCACGAGGTCACCAGCCCCCAGGCCTTCGAAGGATTGCGCCAGGCCGGGCGGGCCGTGCGCCGGCCCGAGGCGAGCCTCGCCGTCGCCGATCACAACGTGCCGACGACCGAGCGCGCCGCCGGTATCCAGGAGCAAGACTCGCGCATCCAGGTCGAAACGCTGGAGGCCAACTGCGCGGAATTCGGGGTCCCCTACATACCCATGGACGACGTGCGCCAGGGCATTGTGCATATCATCGGGCCCGAGCAGGGATTGACCCAGCCCGGAACGACTATCGTCTGCGGCGACAGCCACACCGCGACCCACGGCGCCTTCGGCGCCTTCGCCATGGGCATCGGCACCTCCGAGGTCGAACACGTGCTGGCGACCCAGACCCTAATTCTCAAGCGCCCCAAGAACATGCGCATCACGGTGGTGGGCGCGCCCTCCTCGGGCGTCACGGCGAAGGACCTGGTGCTCGCGGTCATCGGCCAGATCGGCGCCGCGGGCGGGGTCGGCCACATCATCGAGTACGCGGGCGAGGCGATCGCGGGCCTTAGCATGGAAGGCCGCATGACGGTGTGCAACATGTCGATCGAGGCGGGCGCCCGCGCCGGCCTGATCGCGCCCGATGAAACCACGTTCGAGTATCTCAAGGGCCGCCCCTTTGCACCCAAAGGCGGAGCCTGGGAGCAGGCCGCCACCTATTGGTCGAGCCTGCGCTCGGACCCCGGCGGCGCCTACCAGACCGAGGTCCACCTCGACGCCGCTGCCGTTGCGCCCCAGGTCACCTGGGGGACCTCGCCCCAGGACGTGGTGCCGATCACCGGCGCGGTGCCCGATCCCGCGGCCGAACCCGATGCCGGGCGCCGCCGCGCCATCGAGCGCTCGCTCGAATACCTCGACCTCGAACCGGGGACGCCGATGCAGGAGATCGCCGTCGATCGCGTCTTCATCGGCAGCTGCACCAACGGCCGCATCGAAGATCTTCGCGCCGCCGCCGCCGTGGTCGGCGACCGGACCGTAGCGGCCGGGGTCGGTGCCATGGTGGTCCCGGGCTCGGGCCTGGTGAAGCACCAGGCCGAGGAAGAGGGATTGGATCAGGTCTTCCTTGCGGCCGGGTTCGAGTGGCGCGAGCCGGGCTGTTCGATGTGTTTGGCGATGAACGCGGACCGGCTGGAGCCGGGCGAGCGCTGCGCCGCAACCTCGAACCGCAACTTCGAGGGCCGCCAGGGCCCCGGCGGACGCACCCACCTGATGAGTCCGGCGATGGCCGCCGCCGCCGCCCTGAGCGGCCGCCTCGCCGACGTGCGCGAGCTGGCGGCGGAGCCGGGCTGAGGGCGATGGAAAAGTTCGAAGCGTGGAGCGGGATCGGCGCGCCGCTGCCGATGGATGACGTCGATACCGACAAGATCATCCCCGCCCGGTTCCTGCGCACCATCAAACGCTCGGGTCTCGGTCGCAACCTCTTCAACGACCTCCGCTACGATTCCGACGGCGCCGAAAAACCCGAATTCGTGCTCAACAAACCGCCCTATCGCGAGGCCAAGTTCCTGGTTGCGGGCAAGAACTTCGGCTGCGGCTCGAGCCGCGAGCACGCGCCCTGGGCGCTCCTGGACTTCGGCATTCGCTGTGTGATCGCGCCAAGCTTCGCCGATATCTTCCACAACAACTGCTTCAAGAACGGGGTGCTGCCGTTGGCCCTCGGCGAGGCCGAGGTAGACCGCCTGATGCGCGCCTGTGAGCGCGGCGAAACCTTGAGCGTCGATCTGCCCGGCCAGCGCGTCAGCGGCGCCGAGGGCGAGGCCATCGGCTTCGACATCGATCCCTTCCGCAAACGCTGCCTGATCGAGGGTTTGGACGACATCGGCCTGACCCTCGAAACGGGTGAGGCCATCGCCGGGTTCGAGGACAAGCAGCGCGCCGCGCAGCCCTGGCTCTATGGCTGAGACGGCGGCCGGGCCGCGCAGCTGACGATGGCCGCCAAGGGCGCCAACCGCAAGCTCCTGGTGCTGCCGGGCGACGGCATCGGCCCCGAAGTCGTGGGCGAGGCGCAGCGCCTGATCGAATGGCTCGACCGCCGCGGCATGGCACGGTTCGAGGTCTCCGAAGGTCCGATCGGCGGCGCCTCGATCGACCGCCACGGCATGCCCCTGACCGAGGCCGTGCTCAGCGAAGCGCTGGCCGCCGATGCCGTCCTGTTTGGCGCCGTGGGCGGCCCCAAGTGGGACGGACTCGACTTCGATTCAAAGCCCGAGCGTGGCATCCTCGGCCTGCGCAAGGGGCTGGAGCTGTTCGCCAACCTGCGCCCGGCACTGGTCTTCGACGCCTTGAAGGATGCCTCGACCCTGAAGCCCGAGGTCGTCGCCGGGCTCGACATCATGATCGTGCGCGAGTTGACCGGCGGCATCTATTTCGGCGAGCCACGGGGGATCGAAGATCTCGGCAACGGGCAACGCCGCGGCGTCAACACCCAGGTCTATACCACCGCCGAGATCGTCCGTGTCGCCCGCGTCGCTTTCGAGCTTGCCAGCAAGCGCAACGGAAAAGTGTGCTCGGTCGAAAAGGCCAATGTCATGGAGAGCGGCGTGCTCTGGCGCGAGGAGGTGCAGAAGCTCCACGACGCCGAATACGCCGGCATCGAACTCAGCCACATGTACGCCGACAATTGCGCCATGCAGCTGGTGCGCGCGCCGAAGCAGTTCGACGTCATCGTCACCGACAACCTCTTCGGCGACATGCTGTCGGATGCGGCGGCGATGCTGACCGGCTCGCTCGGCATGCTGCCGTCGGCCTCGCTCGGCGCCGTCGACGAGACCGGCCGGCGCCGCGCGCTTTACGAGCCGGTGCACGGCTCCGCCCCCGACATCGCCGGCCAGGCCATCGCCAACCCGATCGCGATGCTGCTCTCCTTCGCGATGGCGCTGCGCTACTCGTTCGACCTGGAGGAAGACGCTCACCTGATCGAGACCGCGGTCGAGAACGTCCTTGCGGGCGGCCTGCGCACCTCCGACATCATGGAAGAAGGCAAGGCCCGCGTCTCCACCAGCGTGATGGGCGAAAGCCTGCTGCGGGAACTCGACAAACTGGCCGCCTGAGGCGCCGCAAGGGAGTAGGGCGATGGGATACAAGGTAGCCGTGGTCGGGGCCACCGGGGTGGTCGGCCAGGAGATGCTGAGCATCATCGCCGAGCGGGGCTTCCCGGTCGATGAGATGGTGCCGTTGGCCTCGACGGCCTCGATCGGCCGGGAGATCTCGTTCGGCGACGAGACCCTGAAATGCAAGGCACTGGAGCATTACGACTTCAAGGGCACCGATTTGGCGCTGTTCGCCGCCGGCGGCGCCACCGCGGGCGAATGGGCGCCGAAGGCCGCCGCCGCCGGCACGATCGTGATCGACAACTCGTCGCATTTCCGGATGCACCCCGACGTGCCGCTGATCGTGCCGGAAGTGAACGCCCAGGCCCTGGAGACCCACTTCGCCAAATCCGGTGCCGGCAACATCATCGCCAATCCGAACTGTTCCACGGCCCAGCTGGTGGTGGCGCTGAAGCCGATCCACGACC
>CAYUNL010000051.1:0-13190 GCA_964446055.1 uncultured Alphaproteobacteria bacterium
CGAGGCCGAGACCCTGGTTGCGGTGCAAGAACGCACCGGCATGCTGATCCAAGAAGCTTTTATGGTGCTTACCCACCCGCAGTTCCTGCGCGCCCGCGAACTGGTGTCCGAGGGTCGGATCGGCGAGCTTCGCGCGGTGCACACCTTCTTGACGTGGACCATTCCCGATCCCGGCGACATCCGCATGTTTCCCGAGTATGGCGGCGGCATCCTGTACGACGGCGGCTGCTACGCGGTCACGGCCTCGCGCTTCTTCTACGGCGCCGAGCCAACCCGCGTCGTGATGATGGTCGACCCCGACCCGGCCAACGGCGTCGAACGCACGATTGCCGCGCTGATGGAGTTTCCCAACGGTCAGGCGAGTTTCGTCGCCTCGCAGGCCCTGGTGTACTTCCAGCGCGCCCAGATTCTCGGAGCGGAGGGCCGAATCGACATCGAGATCCCCTTCGACTCGACGGGCGAGAAGCCGTGCCGGCTATTCCTGAGCGACAGCACCTTCGACGAGGGGACGGTCGTGACCGAGGAGGTGCCGGCGGTCGATCAGTATACGCTTCAGGCGGAGCTGTTCTCGGAAGCGGTCCGCAACGGTACGCCGCAGGCGGTGCCACTTGAGAACTCGATCAAGAACATGCGGGTGATCGATGCATTGTTCCGTTCGGCCAAGTCGGGCGGGTGGGAGACGGTGGGATAGCGCTCTTGTTGGAAGGACGGACATGGAACCGGTGAATTGGGGAATCATCTCGGCCTCGGGCTTCACGCTCGAACGCTCGGGCCCGGCGTTCATGAAGGCCAAGAACGCCGTCTTCACCGCCGTGAGCTCGCGCGATCTCGCCAAGGCCCAATCCTTCACCAAAGCGCTCGGCATCCCCAAGGCCTACGGCTCGTACGAGGCGATTCTGGACGATCCCGACATCGAGGCGGTCTACATCCCGCTGCCCAATCACCTCCACGTCGAGTGGTCGACCAAGGCCGCCGAGGCCGGCAAGCACGTGCTGTGCGAGAAGCCGATCGCGATGAACGCCGCCGAGGCCGAGCAGCTGATCGAGGTCCAGGAGCGCACCGGAATGATGATCCAAGAGGCGTATATGGTGCTGACGTACCCGCAGCTGATTCGAGCGCGGGAGCTGGTGCGCGAGGGCCGTATCGGCGAGCTGCGCACCATGCAGGGGGCCATCGCCTGGACCAACGTCGATCCCAGCGACGTCCGCAACCAGGCCGACATCGGCGGTGGCATCACCTATGACGGCGGCGGCTACGCGATCACCACCACGCGTTTCATTTTCGAGACCGAGCCGACTCGGGTGGTCGCGCTCGGCTACATCGACCCCGCCCTGGGGGTCGACCAGCTGGTCAACGTCATCCTCGACTTCCCCAACGGCCAAGCCAACTACCTCTCCTCGCAGCGCCTTGCAAACTACGAGCGCACGGTGATCTGCGGCACCGAGGGGAGGATCGAGATCCCGATTCCCTACAACGCGCCGGGCGATGTGCCGTGCAAGCTGATCGTCGACGACGGCAGCGCTTACGACGGAAGTTCGGCGGTGGTCGAGGAGATGGAGGTCGTCGACGCGTACACCCTGGAGGCCGAGCTGTTCTCCGAAGCGGTGCGCAAGGGCGGCCCGCAGCTGGTCCCGCTCGAGTACTCGATCAACAACATGCGGGTGATCGACGCCGTCCTCCGCTCGATACGCTCGGGTGCGTGGGAAACGGTGGTGTAGGAGCGAGCCATGGACGGGAACCCGATTACCGAAAAGTTGGGCCGGCGGTTGCGGCTGGGCGTCGTCGGCGGCGGCGGCTCGTACTCGGTCGGCGAGATTCACCGGGTGGGGGCGCGGCTCGACGACCGCTGGGAGATCGTCGCCTCGGCCATGTCCTCGGACCCCGAGCGCGCCCGGGCCCAGGGCATCGCGCTCAATATCCCCGAGGACCGCGCCTATGGCACTTTTGACGAGTTGATCGCCGGCGAGGCCGCGCGCGAGGACCGCTGCGACGCGCTTGCCGTGATGACGCCCAACGACGTGCACCACGCGCAGTGCAGCGCGGCCCTGGAGCACGGCTTCGACGTCTTCTGCGACAAGCCGATGACCAACTCGGTCGCCGAAGCCGTGGACCTGGTGCGCCGGGTGCGCGAGAGCGGGCTGGTCTTCTGTGTCACCCACTGCTACGCCGCCTATCCCATGGTCCGCCAGGCGCGAGCGATGGTGAAGGACGGTGTTCTGGGGGAGATTCGCCTGATCGAGGCCGAATACCTCGAGGGCGAACTGGCCGAACCGATCAACCCCGACGCCTACGGGCGCATGCCGTGGCGGCAGGACCCCAAGCAGGCCGGGCCCTCGTTGGTGTTGGGCGACCTCGGCACCCACGCCTACAACCTCGCCTGCTATGTCTCGGGGATGGAGGCCGAGAGCTTGTGCGCCGAGGTCACGCGCTTCATGGTGGGGCGCGAAGTCGACGACAACGCCGCCATGCTGCTGCGCTACCCCAACGGCGCGCGCGGCATGATGTGGGTGAGCCAGGTCGCCGCCGGGGCCGAAGAGTATCTGTCGGTGCGTGTCTTCGGAACCGACGGCATGGTGGAGTGGCACCAGCCCAACCCGAACGACCTGATCCACCGCCCGTTGACCGCCCCGGCACAAGTCCTGACCCGCAACGGGCCGGGACTCGCCCCGGCCGCCATGCGCGCGGCGCGCGCCTACCGCGGTAACCCTGAGGGCTACCACGAGGCCTTCGCCAACCTCTACTCCGACGCCGCCGAGGCCATCGTCGCCCGGCGCACCGGCGGCGAGGCCGATCCGCTGGCGCTCGACTTCCCAAAGGTCGAGGATGGCGCCAAGGGTATGAAGATGATCGAGGCCGCCGTCGAATCAAGCGCCAAAGGCGGGGTCTGGACCGACTGCACGCTCGATTTTTGATGGGCGAGGGGATGATCGAACTGAGAGATCTCCCCAAGATCGATACCCACTTCCACTTTTTCGACTACGGCCTGCACCCCTCGCCGGTCGACGAGGGTGAGAAGGCGGAATCGAAGCTCTTCGGCGATTATTCGCCGCTTCTTGCGGACTATGGCGTTGCCGAGTATCTGGCCGACCTCGCCGGACACAACGTCGTCAAAATGGTGCACGAAGAGGCTGACTGGGACCCCAACGATCCGGTCGGCGAGACCCGGTGGCTACAGGGGATCGCCGATGAGTACGGGGTACCGCACGGCATCGTCGGCAAGGCTGACCTCGCCGGCCCCGATCTCGAATCGGTGCTCGAGCGCCAGTGCGAGTTCGCCAATTTCCGCGGTATCCGGCAGTGCGCCAACTGGGATGACGAACCCGACTTCCGCCTTACCGATCGCCCTCATCTGATGGCGGAGCCGGCGTGGCGGCGCGGCTATCCGTTGCTCGCCAAGCATGGTCTCCCTTTCGATCACAACGTCAACTATCACCAGCTTTCCGAGGTCGCGGCCCTGATGCGCGAGTACCCTGAGGTGCGCGGCGTGATCTGCCATCTCGGGTTTCCGATCCGTCGCACATCAGAGGCAATCGAGGTGTGGCGTGCCGGCATCGCCGAGGTAGCAACGTGTCCCAACGCCTTCTTGCAGCTCTCTGGCATCACGCTTGGTGATCACAACTGGACCACCGAGTCCATTCGCCCCTTCCTTCTCGAGGCGATCGAGGCCTTCGCGCCGGCCCGCTGCATGTTCGGCTCGAACTTCCCGGTCGATAAACTGTACGGAAGCTTTGATCGC
This sequence comes from uncultured Alphaproteobacteria bacterium, assembly GCA_964446055.1. GTDB lineage: Bacteria > Pseudomonadota > Alphaproteobacteria > VGEJ01 > VGEJ01 > CAYUNL01. The sequence goes on from CAYUNL010000051.1 coordinate 3,737, forward strand.
TTGTTCAGCGCATACTACGAAATCGTCGCCGATTTTTCCGATGACGAAAAGCGTGCGATGTTCTACGACACCGCGGCGCTGGTCTATCGCCTCTAGTCAGTAGGCAGAATCCGGATCGACGCAGGAGTGGGTTCGGTTTTCCGTTCCCTTGTAGGCGTAGGGGTCGGTCCCGCAGACCAGCTTGATGTCGCGGAGGTCGCGGGTTGGCTCCAGCTTCCCGTTCCAGTCCCAGGGGAACCAGGACTCCGCGCTCATGTAGCCGAAGGTGATGGCGCGGCGCATGCCGGTCTTGGCGTCGTACCGGGCCGAGCCGTGCAACAGGTAGCCGTTGAAGAAGATGGCCGAGCCAGCGGCGATCTCGACATAGGCGGCATCGCCGTTGGTATAGGGGTGGCCGTAGGTTTCGACGACGCCGAGGTTGAATTGCTCGTGATCGGTATTCTCGCGGGTCGGCCACAGGATTCCCGGCTTGTGGGAGCCGGGGATCACGCGCAGGCAAGCCTTCTCACGCGTGGTGTCGTCGAGCGCGATCCACACCTGGAGGGTCGATCGGTCGCGGCTCGGGAGATAGAACTCGTCCTGGTGCCACGCCGAGCCCCGGTTGCCAGGGTTGCGGTTGAAGATGACGGCGTTCATGCACTTGACGTTGGGTCCGATGATCCGTTGCAGCACCGCGACGAGACGCGGGTGCGCCAACTGCTCGGCGATGAACGGCGAGGCCTTGTGCGGGTGGTCGATGGTCAGGACCTTGGCGCAGGCTTCCTCGTCGGTAGTGTCCGCCGGAAGGGGTTTCAGCGCTTCGACCTCGCCGCGCTCGCCGCGGCAGACAGCCGCGATCTCGGCCCGCCACGCCTCGACCTCGTCCATCGCGAGAACCTCGCTGACGACGTAGCCGTCGCGCAGATAGCGCTCCCTGATCTCGTCGTCCGGCTCACCCATCGTCCGATTCCTGCGCCTAGCGTAATGAATCTAGCTTCGCGAACGGGATGAGTCGAGAGCGGCATAGTAAGGCGGGCTGAGGGCCTCACTTCACACTCACGGGAATGTCAGCGGTGCCCGCGGGCTGCGGGCGATAGGATGGGGGCTTCTCGCACCAACGGAGGGGTCGCATGTCCCAGCAGATTCGGTCCGGCGTTGCCGTGGCGGCGCTCATCGCCGCGGCCGCCCTGGCGCTGCCGGCGAGCGGCGCCGAGTGGACACTCGAAAAGATCGGCCGCGGCATCAAGCCGGCGCTTGCCCTCGACGCGGGCGGCGCGCCCCACGTGGCATTCCTGACTGAGCTGATGGAGGGCGCGGTGTTCCACGCCACCCTTGGGGCGGGCGGATGGCGGACGGCGACGGTAGCCACCGGGTACTTCTACGGGCCGGTGGACATCGACGTGACCGCGGACGGGCGCTCATACATCACCTATCACGATCACGAGGCGAAGAGCTTCCGCCCCGAGCTCGGCGCCGGCGTCGTCGTCATTGGCCAAGGCGAGACCTGGGACGCGGTGCGCATCGAAGACCCCGGCCACGACCAGTGGGACGCCGACATCGCGGTGGCCGACGACGGCACCTGGCACCTCGCCGGCATCGATCCCCAACAGTTCGGCTCGCGCGACGGGCTCGAGTACGCAACCAACGCGTTTGGTGCGCCGCGGGTCGAGCAGGTGGGAAGCGGCCCGCTTCCCTACGAGTTCGGGGTCAGCATCGAGGTCGCGCCGGGCGGTGCCGTCGGCATCAGCTATTTCGACGCCGCCGAGGCCGACCTTGGCTACGCCGAGCGCGCGCCCGGCGAGGCGGCGACGGCGCGTGGGCTAACGAGGACGTCGGCGCGCTTGCCGACGTCCGCCCCGGCATGACCGGCGCCCGCAAGATCACCGCGCTCGCGATCGACGGCGCCGGCCGGATCCACATCATGTTCAGCGACCGCGCCAGCGTGTTCCACGCGGTGCGCGAAGACGGCAGCTGGTCAACGACGACGGTCTTCGAGAGCGCGGGCGCCCAGCTCGGCCAGCTGATCGAGTTCGCCCTCGACGGCCAAGGCCGCCCGCACGCCACCTTCTTCGAGGTCACTTCCACCAGCGGGCCGCTGATGGGTGACATCGTCTACGCGACCGCGACCAACTGACTGATCTCCCCTCGCGCGCCCCTAGACCTCGTCGGTGCGGACCCAGCGGCGTTCGGCGGCGGAGAGGGCAACGGCGTCGATGGTTTCCATGATCTTGAGGCCGAAGCCGAAGTCGGGCTCGGCCGGCTTGCCGGTGGCGACGGCGACGGCAAGGTCGTGGACCTCGATGGTCTTGAGGTCGTTGTAGCCGATCTGCATCGCCGCCATCGGATTGAAGGGCTCGTAGTTGGGGTGCTCAGGCCCGGTGTAGACGGTCTTGTAGCCCCGCTCGCCCGCCGGGTCGGTATCGCGGTAGACCTGGATCTCGTTCTGGCGCTCCTGGGTGAAGTAGAGCGCCCCCTTGGTGCCCTGGATCTCGTAGGCGAGAAGCTGCTTGCGCCCGGTGGCCAGCCGGCTGGCCTCGATCACGCCGGGGGCGCCGTTGGCGAAGGTGCACAGGAACTGAACGGTGTCATCGGTGGTGACGGTGCGCATCTCGGTGCCGATCTCGACCAGGTGGCCGGTGCCCGAGGCGCCCGCCAAGGGCAGCGGCCGCTCCTTGATCATGATCTCCATGCGCCCGCACACCTCGGTGATGTCGCCCACCAGCATCTGGGTCAGGCTGAGGGCGTGGCTGGCCATGTCGCCGAGCGCGCCGGTGCCGGCGACCGCCTTGTCCATGCGCCAGGTGAAGGGAAGATTGGGGTCGGTGCCGAAGTCCTCGTCCGACCAGCCGCGGACCAGCAGGATGTCGCCGAGGTCTCCGTTGTCGATCATCTTTCGGGCCAGCCCCTGGATCGGGTTCTTGGTGAAATTGAAGCCGACCAGGCTCAGCACCCCCGCCGCCTCGACGGCGGCGACCATGTCGCGGGCCTCGGCAACGTTCATGGCCAAGGGCTTCTCGCAGTAGACGTGCTTGCCGGCCTGGGCCGCGGCAATGGCGATCTCGGCGTGGGTGACGTTGGGGGTGGTGATGTCGACCACCTCGACGCGGGGGTCGGCCACGACTTCGCGCCAATCCGCCGTCCAGCGCTCGCAACCGACGGCCTTGGCCCCGGCCTCGGCCAGCTCGGGTGTGGCGTCGGCGACGATCTCCAGGACCGGGACCGCGTCGTCACCGAAATACATCGGCGAGGCCTTGAACGCCTTGGCGTGCGCCTGACCCATCCAGCCAACCCCGACCAGTCCGATACGAACCTCCGTCATCTTGTCCCCCGTTGTTGTCAGCCGATGCCGATCTCTCGCAAGTACTCGCGTGCGCGCTTGGCCGCCGGTAGCGGATCGGCAAAGGTCGACGGATGCTCCGATATCGCCCAGCCCGCGTAACCGACCTCGTCGAGCACCGTGCGCAAGGCCATGTAGTCCACCGCGCCCTCGCCCGGCTCTCGGAAAAGGTCCATCGCGACCGCTTGGTCGAAAGGAACCTGCTCGGAGCGCACACGCGCGGCCACCGCGCCGTCGACGTTGGTGAAATGCAGCGCCGGGATGCGGGCGTGGTGGGTGCGCATGAAGGCGATGGGATCGCCTCCGCCACAGGCGTGGAGCCCGACATCCAGGCAGTAGTCGAGCAGCCCGGGATCGCTGGCCTCGATGAACGACTCGATGCCAGAATCGGTGAATACCTCGGAATGGAGCTCGGCGTGCACGACGGTGGCCAGGCCGTAACGATCGCGCGCGATCCGCGCTCCTCGGTGCATGGCGTCGAGCATCGGTTATCCGCCGCCGTTCTGAGGAATCAGGCAAAGGTACTGAGCGCCAAGGCCCTCGAGAAGCGGCCCCAGCGCGTGCAGCTGTTCCTCGATGGCCGGCCAGTCCGCGCGCGAGCCGAAATGCGCCGCAAGCGATCCCCCGATGACGCTGAGGTTGCGGGCTGCAAGGGCGGCCTCGAGGGTCGGCAGATCGGTCGGCAGATAGCCAAGCGGCCCGAGCTCGATGGCCTCATACCCGGCTTCGGCGACCTCGTCGAGGAAACGCGACCACGGCGTGCGCGGCGGACCGTCGTCGGACCAGACACCCCAGGTGACCGGTCCGTTGCCGATGTGGATCGTCACGTCCGGCGGCCTGGTAATCGCCGCTAGCCGAATCCGATCTCGCGCAGGTACGCGCGGGTGCGCTTGGCGATGGGCAGCGGCTTGTCGAAGGGGGCGGGGTACATGTCCTGTTCGACGATCGCCCAGCCCTCGAAGTCGACCTCTTCCAAGACGTCGCGGAAGGTCTTGAAGTCGATCACGCCCTTGGCGGGCTCGCAGAAGACTCCCATCTCCACGGCCTTGGCGAACGGGATGTCGTTCGCCTCAACCTCGTCGCGCACGTCCCCGTCGACGTTCTTGAGGTGGAGGTAGTCGATCCGGTCGTGATGCTTGCGCATGAAGGCGGTGGGATCGCCGCCGCGGTAAACGTGATGGCCGATGTCGAGGCAGAAGCGCAAGAGGTTCGGATCGGTCTCGTCCATCAATCGCTCGACCTGGTGCTCGTACTCGAGGTTCGAGTTCGACTCGGCGTGTACGAGCGGGATCAGGCCGTACTCGTCGCGCGCGATCTCGGCGGCGCGAACGAAGGTATCGACCATATGCTTCCAGCTCTCGTCATCGAGCTCCTTGGGCAGCGTCTGCTCGCCGGTCCGCGCGTCCGAGTAGCATTCGTGAATCAAGTTGATGTACTTGGCCCCGAGTTCGCCGAGCACGGGGCCAAGCCCCCGGAGCTGGCGCTCGAGCTCGGGCCATCCCTTGGGGTCGTGAAAGTGGCATTCGACGAACGAACCCGAGACCGTGATGCCGCGGCTGCCGAGCTCGTGCTTGAGGACGTCGATATCGGTTGGCAGGTAGCCGTAGGGCCCGAGCTCGGTAGCGTCGAACCCGGACTCGACCAGCTCGTCCAGGAACCGCTGCCAGGGCATCTGCTTTTCGTCGCTGGGAAACCAGACGCCGAACGAATCCGGACCGGAGCCAACTCTGACCTTCATCACATCCCCCCGTAGTGATTGTCGCCGGCCCACGGTAGCGGGCACCTCGGCGCGAGCTTGATTGGGCCGAACCTATACCACGCCGCGCTCGGCGATCAACCGCGTTCAGGCGCTGACCTTGCCTTGCGGGAGGATGACGCCGCCGTCGACGACGATCGACTGGCCGGTGATGTAGCTGGCCTCGTCGGAGGCCAGGAACAGGTACGCCTGGGCGACCTCGCGCGGCTCGCCGAAGCGGCCCATGGGAACGTACGACATGGCTTCGTCCCGGAACTCTTCGGGGAACGTGGCCTTCATCCCGTCCGAGAGGATGTAGCCGGGCTCGACCGCGTTGATGGCGATGCCGAGGGGGGCGAACTCGATCGCCGCGGTGCGTATGAACCCGACGACGCCGGCCTTGGTGGCCGAGTAGTGCCCGTCGCCGATCTCGCCGACCTTGGGGCCGGTGACCGAGGCAGCGATGACGATACGGCCGTAGCCCTGCGCTTTCATCTGGGGCAGGCAGGCGCTCACGCAATGGAAGACCCCGAACAGGTTGACCTCGACGGTGCGGCGCCACACCTCCTCGGGCGTGTCCTCGATGAGGTTGGAGGGAAAGACCCCGGCATTCTCCACCAAGATGTCGATGCGGCCGAAGCGCTCGACGGTGGCCTGGGCCATGGCCTCGGCGTCCTTGGCCATGCTGACATCGGTCTGGACGAAGTCCGCCTCGGCGCCGGCGGCGCTGAGCGCCTCCACCGTCGCCCGGCCCGAGTCCTCTTGGAGGTCGGCGATCATCAGCCGCGCCCCTTGGGCGGCGAAGGTCTCGGCGATGGCGCGGCCGATGCCTTGGGCGGCGCCGGTGATGATGGCCACTTTGTCTTGAAGTCGTCCTGCCATGGCGGTGCCTCGTGCGTTTGACTGAAGGGGGCAAATGATACCAGTTGAGCCCGGTGCGTGGGCGGTGCATTGTGTCGCCGATGCCGGCAATCTTGGGAGGTGTTCCATGAGCGATAGAATCAGGCTTCGTGAAATCTGCCATGCCCGCGCGGGCGACAAGAGCGATACCGCCAACGCCGGGATCATCTGCTACCAGCCTGCGTACTATCCGTGGATCGTGGACAACGTCACCGCCGAGGCGGTGACCGATTATCTCGGCGACACGGTGGGCGGGCCGGTGGAGCGCTACGAGATGCCCAAGATCGCGGCGCTCAACTTCGTGATCAACCACGCCCTTGACGGCGGCATGTCGCGCTCGCTGAAGCTCGACGGCCACGGCAAGGCCTACAGCTCGATCCTGCTCGACATGGAGATCGATGCACCGCCCGAGGTCGCACCGGCAGCCAAGGCCGAGAAGAGCGCCAGCGGGCCCAACGGTGGCAAGTCCGTGCGCGTCGGCGCCGCCGGCGGTTTCGAGACCGACCGGGTCGATGCCTCCAAGGACATCATCAACCGGGGCGAGATCGACTACGCGATCTTCGATTGCCAATCGGAGTTCACCATCATCGATTGTTATCACCGCAAGATGGCCGGCGGCGTCCCTTACGATTCGATGCTGGAGCTGCGGCTGCGTGAGCTGTTGCCCGATTGCTTCGAGAAGGGGGTCAAGTTCATCGCCAACGCCGGGGGCATCGGTCTCGAGGAAGCCGCCGAGCTGGTCGTCAAGATCGGGGCCGAGAAGGGGCTCAAGGGTCTCAAAGTCGCCTATGCCATGGGCGGCGATGTGCTGGATACCGTGCGCCATTCCGATGCCGTGGTCGTCGAGACCGGGGAATCGGTCTCGTCCATCGGCAACGAGCTGCTGGGCGCCTACGCCTATGGCGGGGCGCGCGAGATCGTCGAGGGTCTGCGCCTGGGCGCCGACGTGGTGCTTACCAGCCGGGCCGGCGATTCGGCGCAGTATCTGGCCCCGCTGATGCACGAGTTCGACTGGGCTTGGGACGACTGGGAGCGTATCGGCAAGGGCCTGGGGGTTGGCCATTTGCTGGAATGCGGGGGCCAGCTCTCGGGCGGCTTTTTCGCCGACCCCGGCTTCAAAGAAGTACCCGATATCGACCAAATCGGCTGCGCGTTCGCCGAGGTCGAGGAGAGCGGCGATGCGGTCCTCACCAAGCTCGGCGGCACCGGTGGCGTGGTCTCGGAGCAGACCTGCAAGGAGCAAATGGTCTACGAGATCGCCGATCCCGCCGATTACCGGCACACCGACGGGGTCGTCGATTTCACCGGCGCCGAGGTCCGGCAGGTGGGAGAGGACCGGGTGTGGGTCAGCGGTATCGGCGGCCACGTGCGGCCCGAATTGGTCAAGGTGAACCTTGCCCACCGCGAGGACTTCGTGGGCGGCGGCCGCATCATCTACGGCGGCACCGGCGCCTACGACCGGGCCCGGATTGCCGGCGACATCATCGCCAAGCGGATGAAGCGGATCTACGGCGTAGATCCCGAGAAACTGCGCTTCGACTACGTCGGCGTGAACGCCTTGTTCCCCTGGGACATCGATACCTCCAAGGTGAAGGAGGTCGAGCTCCTGGTCACCGGCCGTTTCGATTCACTCGAGCTGGCCGAGAAGCTTCCCTACGAGATCTCGGTCCTGTCGTGCCTGGGGCCCGGCATGCCGGGTTGGGGACGGCTCTATGACTATGGCGGGATCGCCCAGCCGGTGGTCGGAATGTATTCGACCTTCCTGCCCCAGGACGCGGTGAAGTACGAGGTGAAGACGCTCGAAGTCAGTTAGCGGCGGGTCTCGACCTCGACCGCGTAGGGAGGCAGCGCACCCTCCATCGTGCGGTCCTTGCGCGAGACCGGCACCGGGCGGCGGTTGGACTCGGGCAGCGCCGGGTAGGGCTGGTCGATCCCTAGGAGGTAGCGCAGCCGCTCGCTGCACTGGGCCAGCGTCGCCGGGCTGACGCAGCGCCGAAAGTCCTCGAGCTGGCGGATGAACTTGCAGTGATAGCCGCTGAGGAGGGCGCTGCGCGGGCCCTGGCTTCGGTTCTCGCGCCCGGCGTGCCAGGTCGGCGCGATGAACATGATCAGCGATCCGGCCGGGCCGCATGCCTGGATGTGGGAGCGCTCGAATTCATCTGCGTCGGGCCAGATACAGCGCTTGTGGCTTCCCGGCACCAGTGCCGTCGCGCCGTTCTCGCTGGTGAAGTCGTCGAGCATCACCACGGTCTCGACCTGCATGTGGAAGCTCGCATTGAAGCCCCGGGGAAAGCGGGCGGGGTCGTAGAGGTCCCAAAACGGGTAGTCGACGTGGGGATCTTGCTGCGGCGCGCCGGGCAGATTGACCGAGCCCTGGATCGCGGTCAGGACGAAGTCGTGGCCGAGGATGGGTTCGAGGATCGCGAGCATTCGCGGCTCTTCGGCCATGGCCCGGAATACCGCGCTCTTCTCGATCAGGTTCCACACGCGCTTTTGGGTTTCGACCGGCGCCCGCATCGGCAGGACCGACTCGGCGTCGCCTACCGCCGCCACCCCGGCCTCTTCCTCGGCGAGCCGCCATAGAAGGGTCCGCGCCTCAGCGACCACGTCGTCGTCGAAGAACCGCTCGAACAGGACATAGCCCGCGCCGTCGGTCAGTTCGCGGGCGGCACCCTCGACGTCGATCGTACCGTTCGGCATTGCCTTCGCGTCCGCCTAGCGCGGCGCCTCGGCTTGGACCGCATACTCGGGCAGCGGCCCATCGACGGAGCGGTCCTTGCGCGAGATCGGCATGGGGCGCCGGTTCTTTGACATCAACGTCGGGTAAGGCATGTCGATGCCCATCAGATATTTGAGGCGCTCGCTGCATTGCTCGAGGGTCTCGGCGCTGACGCTGCGCCGGAAATCCTCGAGCTGGCGGATGAACTTGCAGTGATAGGTGCTGAGGAGAGCGGTGCGCGGGCCCTCGCTTCGGTTCGCGCAGCCGGCGTGCCAGATCGGCGCCGTGAACATGAAGAGCGATCCCGCGGGTCCGGTGGCCTGCACATGGTCGCGCTCGAACTCCTCGGCGTCGGGCCAGGCGCAGCGCTTGTGACTGCCCGGCAGAATCGCGGTGGCTCCGTTTTCGGCGGTGAACTCGTCGAGCATCACCATGGTTGTGACCTGGATGTGGAAGCTGGTGTTGAAGCCAAGCGGCCAACGCGCCGGGTCGTAGAGGTCCCAGTAAGGATAGTCGGCGTGGGGCTCCTGCCTGGGCGCGCCGGGATGCAAGACCGATCCGGCGATCGAGGACAGGACGAAGTCGTGGCCGAGTACCGGCTCGAACACTGCAAGCATCCCGGGCTCCTCGGCGATGCCGCGAAAGACGGCGCCCTTCTCGATCAGGTTCCACACTCTCTTCTGGGTCGGCACGGTGGCGCGCATGGAGTTTGCGGCGGCGTCCGGATCGGCTGCTCCCGACGGATCGGGCTCCGCATCCTCGGCCTCGGCCAGCGCCCACAACA
>CAYUNL010000052.1:0-13082 GCA_964446055.1 uncultured Alphaproteobacteria bacterium
CCACGAAGGACGTCTCGCCATCTTCGGTCTGCAGGACCGAGATCGAAGGCGCGGCGGTGGGGCCTTTGAAAGGCGAACGGGTTGCGATCAAGGACGCGATCTGTGTCGCCGGGGTGCCGATGATGAATGGCTCGGCACTGCTGGAAGGCTACGTACCCGACGTCGATGCCACGGTGGTGACGCGGCTTTTGGATGCCGGGGCCACCGTGGTCGGCAAGACCAACACCGAGGACTGCTCGTTGTCCGGCCTCGGTCACACCTGCGCGTTGGGGCCGGTGCGCAACCCGCACAAGCCGGCCCACGCGCCTGGCGGCTCATCGGCGGGCAGCGCCGCCGCACTCGCCGCCGGCGACGTGGACCTGGCGCTGGGCGGCGATCAGGGGGGATCGATCCGCCGTCCGGCAGCCTGGTCGGGCGTCTATGGCCTCAAGCCGACCTATGGGCTGGTGCCCTATACGGGCTGCGCGATGATCGAGATGTCGCTGGACCATATCGGGCCGATGGCCAACTCGACCGAAGGCGTGGCCCGGCTGCTTTCGGTCATGGCGGGTCCCGACCCCTTCGATCCCCGCCAGCGCGGCGTGATTGTGCCGAACTTCGTGCGCGACTATCGCCCGGCGCTCGAGCGCGGCGTGGCCGGCATGAAGATCGGCATCGTGAAGGAGGGCCTGGGCCAGCGGCGCCGGGACGATCTGGGGTATCCCGGCAGCGAGGAGGTCGTCGACAACAAGGTCGTGGCGGCGGCGCGGCGCCTGCAAGGGCTAGGCGCCGTGGTGAGCGAGGTCTCGATCCCGATGCACACGATGGGGCCCTACATCTACCGCGGCATCATCAACGAGGGCGCGGCCGCCTTCATGATCGGGGGCAATGGCGCGGGTACCAATTGGGCCGGCTTCTACAATACGACGCTCGCCGAGGCCTTTGCCCGCGGACGCAGGGCGCGGGCCAACGACCTGGCGGCGCCGGTGCTGACGAACCTGTTCACCGGCGCCTACCTGCAACGCAACTACCACGGCCGCTATTACGCCAAGGCGCAAAACGTCCGCCACCTCTTGACCGGCGCCTACGACGCGACCCTCGAAAGCCATGACCTCCTGATCATGCCGACGGTGCCGTTCCGGGCGCCGCCGCTGCCGCCGCCCGACTGCGCGATCGAGGAAAGCGTGGCCGCCGCCGCGAACATGGCGAGCAACACCTGCCAGGCGAACCTCACCGGGCACCCCTCGATGAGCGTTCCCTGCGGCATGGCCGAGGGTCTGCCGATCGGCATGATGATCACCGGCCGAGCTTTCGAGGACTTCTCGGTCATCGCGGCGGCGGCGGCCTTTGAAAGCCTGGGCGACTGGCGCTCCATGTGAGGCCGGCCACGCGGCCCGGCTACCCATGGCCAGGCGCGGGGCGTACAATGATAGCCGCTGCGGGTCGCGGCAGGAAACATGTGTCGGCGATGACGTGGACCCATAGAGACAGGCTGCTGGCGGCACTCAATCGCGAGGAGGCCGATCGCGTCGCGATCGACTTCGCGGGCACGCTCTGCAGCACGATTACGCTGCCCGGTTACGAGCGCCTCAAGGAGCATCTCGGGCTCGAGCACGAGACCGCGGTCATGTCGAAGACCAACCGGCTTGCGGACGCCGATCCCTCAGTGCTCGAGCGCTTCGATGTCGATGCCCGCTTCCTGGCCTTCGGCGTCGCCAGCGAAGACATTGACGAGCACAGCGTTCGCGACGAGTGGGGCATCACCTGGCGCCAGTCGCCCAATCAACACTACATGCCGGTAGATGGCCCCTTCGAAGGCAAACCGCCCGACATCGCCGATCTCGAAGGCTATGCCTGGTTCGACCCCGGCGCGTTGGGCTACTTCGACGGTCTTGGAGAACGCGCCGAGGCGCGGCGGCGCGAGAGCGACCGCGCCCTCGTCCTCAACCTCGGGGCCGGCCCCGTCCTTCTTGGCCAGCGGCTGCGCGGCTTCGCCGACTGGCTCAAGGACCTGCGGCGGGCGCCGGAGTACGCGACCCGCCTGATGGACCTGATCACCGATCAATGGGTCCGGGTCGCCGAGGAGGCACTGCGCATCGTCGGCCCGAAGATCGACGCGGTGTTCGTCGGCGACGACATGTCCTCGCAGGCGGGGCCGATGTTCAGCCCCGAGGTCTACCGCGAACTGGTCAAGCCCCGGCACAAGCGCATGTTGGATACGGTCAGGGCCTGCGGTGAGGCCAAGATCATGTTCCACAGTTGCGGCGCCATCCAGTCCTTGATCGACGACCTGATCGAGATCGGGTCCGATGCGATCAACCCGGTGCAGGTCAACGCCAAGGGCATGGAACCGGCGAAGCTCAAGGAAGAGTTCGGCGACCGGGTCGCGTTCTGGGGGGCGATCGACACCCAGAAACTATTGCCGTTCGGGACCGCCGATGAGGTCCGCGCCGAGACCCGCCGGATCATCGAGGTTCTCGGCAAGGGCGGGGGCTATGTGCTGAACAGCGTCCACAACATCCAGTCCGAGGTGCCGCCCGAGAACATCGTCGCCATGTTCGAGGCCGGCTTGGAACACCGTTACACCAAGCACGGTTTCGACTAGGATGCGCCCGCGATGAACGCCTACGATCTCAAAGGACGGACCGCGGTGGTGACCGGCGGGGCGCGAGGTATCGGCCGCGCCATCGCTTCGCATCTGTTGGCCTCGGGCGCCAACGTCATGCTGTGGGACATCGACGCGGGAACCCTCGAGGAAGCAACCGCGGCGCTCGCCGGTGGCGACAAGGTGGACGTCGCGATCGCCGACGTGACCGACCCGGACGCCGTCGCGGCAGCGCTCGCCAGCACCCTCGAGCGCTTCGGCGGCATCGATGTACTGGTCAACGACGCCGGTATCTCGGGGCCCACCGTCAACACCTGGGAGTACGGGCTCGAAGATTGGAACCGGGTCCTCGAGGTGAACCTCACGGGCACCTTCATATGCTGCAAGGCGGTGGCCCCGGGAATGATGGAACGCGGCTATGGGCGCATCGTCAATCTCGGCTCGATCGCGGGCAAAGAGGGCCCGGCCGGCTGCCCCGCCTACGCCGCCGCCAAGGCCGGCGTGATCGGCTTTACCAAGTCGCTGGCCAAGGAAGTGGTGGGTGCCGGCGTACTCGTCAACTGCGTGACCCCGTCGGCGACTCGAACCCAGTTCCTCGACCAGCTGAGCGAATCGCACCTCCAGCACATAGTGGACACCAACGACAGCATCCCCATGGGACGGCTCGGCAAGGCCGAGGATGTGGCCCGCCTGGTGGCCTGGCTGTGCACCGAGGATTGTTCGTTCTCGACCGGTGCGGCGTTCGACGTCTCGGGCGGCCGCGCCACCTACTAGGGGCGAGCCAAGGCGGCGAAAACGGTTCAGGGTTCGCCGGCGCGTTGCGGCCGGCCGCGGCCGGGTCCGCCGGTCTTCTTGAGGACGAGAAGATTGCCGCCCAGCGCGAGCACGATGCCCGCGGCCGCGAGTGGGGTCCAAAGGTAGCCCTCGAAGACCGTCGAGACGGCGAGCGCCACCACCGGCACCACCACGTGGGCATAGGCGGCGCGGTCGGGGCCGAGGCGGCCGATCAGAGCGATGTAGCCGGTGACGCCGAACGCGGTGGTCGCCAAGGTCATCCAGACAAAGGCGCCGGCGAACGCGGGGGTCCAGGCCACGGCGAAGTCACGCCCCAAGGCGAGGGCGACGACCAGGGACGAGATCGCGCCGTAGACCATCGAGATCGCGGTCCCCGCCAGCACCGGAATTCCGGCGTGCTGGTTGCGCGCCGAGGCGATGGAGCCGAACGAGGCGAGCACGGCGCCGGCGAGCGCGAAGCCCAGCCCCACCAGCCCCGCGCTCGAGGGGTCGAAGGCGCTGAGCTCGCGCCAGAACACCATGGTGACGCCGGCGATCCCAATCGCCCCGCCGCCGATCACCCGGCGGCGGATCGGCAGACCCAAGAACAGCGCGCCGAGGACCGAGTTCATGACCGTCATCAGTGTCAGCGCGAGCGGCACCAAGCCCGAGACCTCGACGCGCGCCACCGAGCCCCACCACAGCATCTCGTTGAGCGAGCACAGCAGCAGGCCCTGGAGGGCGAGAAACGCGTGATCGCGCGCGCCGAAGCGCAGGCTTAGGCCGCGCACGCTGCACCAGCCGAGCAAGACCGCGGCGGCGACCACGAACCGGTAGCCGACCAGCGGCTCGGGATCGGACGCGGCGACCAGGGTGGCTGTCGCGATCGGCCCGGTGCCCCAGGTGAAGACAACCAGCGAGAAGAGCAGGATAGGATTCATGGTGCACGGGAGACCAGGAGGACAGGCAGGTGACATACACTGGGCGCGCTGGTTAGGCTACGATGGCCGTTGGCCCGCACCGGGCCACGGGGAGGAACGCAGTGGCCGAGGACCAAACTGGAGACGGCTATAGGCTCTTGCACACCATGATCCGGGTGCTCGACCTCGAACGCTCGATTGCGTTTTATTGCAAGCACCTCGGCATGAAGCTCCTCCACCGTACCGACTATCCCGGCGGCAAGTTCACCAACGCCTTCGTCGGCTATGGCGATGAGAAGACTCACGCGGTGGTCGAGCTTACCCACAACTGGGACCAGGCCGAGCCCTACGAAAAGGGCGATGGCTTCGGCCACCTGGCGGTCGCGGTCCCCGACATATACGCCACCTGCGAGACGCTGGCCGCCGAAGGCGTGCCGGTCCCCAGGCCGCCCGGTCCGATGAAGCACGGCACCACCGTCATCGCCTTCATCGAAGACCCCGACGGCTACAAGATCGAGTTGGTCGAATCGCTCTAGCTTGGTCCTAGCGCGGGTTTGCCATGGGTACCATCGCCCTTTATGTAGGGCTGGTCGTGCTGTGGGGTTTTGGGCCCTACGCGGTCGCGGTCCAGCTCGGCGTCGTCGCTCCCGAGATGCTGGTCACCTACCGTTTCGCCTTAGGTGGGGCGATTTTGTTGGGGGCTTGCGTGGTGCTCGGCCGCTCTTTGCGTTACAGCCCGCGCGAGCACTTCTTCATCGCCCTGCAGGGCGTGCCGATGTTCGGCGTGGTGGATATTTTCTTCTACCACGGGGTGAGCCACCTCGCGAGCGGCCTGGTGGCGCTCATCGTCTCGCTCTTGATCATCCACAACATATTCCTCGGCGCCCTGTTTCTGCGCCTGCCGATTCGTCCCCGCGTCCTCCTCGGTGCGCTAATCGGGCTCGGCGGCATGGCGCTGGTGTTCTGGCGCGAGATCGCCGCCTTTGATGCCGCCAGCGGCGCCACCATCGGTATCGTTTTCGCCCTGATCGCGAGCCTGTTCGGCTCGATAGGTACCATCGCGGCGGCGCGCAACCAACGCGCGGGCCTGCCGGTGATGCAGACCTCGGCGATCGGAATGATCTACGGGGCGGCCTTCACGTTCGTGATCGCCCTGGCGCTCGGGCGGTCGATCGGTTGGGACCCCTCTTTGGTATTCCTCGCCGGGTTCCTGTGGATGGTGGTCCCGGCCTCGGTGATCGCCTTCGTCGTGTACGTCGCACTGATCGGACGGATCGGCCCCGACCGCGCCGCCTATGCGATCGTCATCGTGCCGATCTTCGCGCTTGGGGTATCGACGGCGCTCGAAGGCCATACCTGGACGGCGCTCTCGGCGGCCGGGGCGGCGCTGGTTCTGGTCGGCAACATCGTCGTGCTCACCGCGTCACGGCGCGCCATCATCGCCGCGACAACCGCCTAGGCGGGGCCGCGAGCACTACCAGGCCGTCGACGACCGCCACCGCGACCGGCGTCAGCCCCGAGCCCAGGCAGGGCCCGTCGATACAGACGCCGTCTTCGATGCGGAATTTGGCGCCGTGGTTCACGCACTGGATCAGGGTCCCCTCGCGGGTCAGGAAGCGGCCCGGCATGCCGTCGAGCGGCAGGTGGCGATGAGGGCAGTCGTTGACATATCCGACCACGCCTCCGAGGTGCCGGAGCACGAAGATCTCAACCCGAAGGTGCCCCTCGCGGAACTCGAAGACGCCAGCCGTACCCTCGGCGATGTCGGCGAAGGGACCGAGGACGTGTCCCGGCGGCGGCAGTGCTACCGGCAGCGGCGCGTCCATCAGGGCGCGACGCCGCCCATCCCGCACAGGCGCTTCCAATGGGCCGCCGAGACGGGCATAACCGAAAGCCGCGAGGAGCGCACCAGCAGGAAGTCGGCGAAAACCGGCTCGGCCTTGACGTCGACCATGCCGAAGCGGCCGCTCGGGTCGGTGTGGTCGGGGTAGTACTCTTTGACCACCTCGACGATGCCGACGATCTGGCGCTCTTTGACCGAGTGATAGAAGAAGCAGCGATCGCCGATCTTCATCTTCTTCATGTTGTTCGAGGCCTGGTGGTTGCGCACCCCGTCCCAGTACGCCGTCCCCTCCTTGACCTGATCGTCCCATGACCACTCGCCCGGTTCGGTCTTCATCAGCCAGTAGGCCATGTCCCTGTCCTCCGTTCAGCTCTCGTCCTTGAAGGGGCGCGCGAGAATCTCGGCGATCGTCGAATCGATCGAGGCCGCGTGGTTGACGATGCGGTCGACCGCCGCCGCGATCGGCATGTCGATATCCAGCTCGAGCGCGCGGCGCGCGAGAGCGGCGGCGGTCCACACGCCCTCGGCGACCGAACGCCGCCCGTCGAGGTAGTCGGCGAGCGCCTGGCCCTCGCCCAGCGCCTTGCCGAGCGCGGTGTTGCGCGAGCGCACGCTGGTCGCGGTCAGCACCAGATCGCCCATGCCCGAGAGCCCCATCAGCGTCTCCGGCCGCGCGCCCATGGCGCCCCCGAGCCGCAGCATCTCGGCCATGCCACGGGTGATCAGGGCGGCGCCCGCGTTCTCCCCCAGGCGACGACCGGCGACGATGCCGCAGGCGATGGCGAGCACGTTCTTGACCGCGCCGCCGATCTGCGCGCCGCCAAGGTCTTCGCTCAGATAGGGCCGAAAGGTGGGGCCGCCAAGCGCTCTTTGCAGCGCCTCGGCCCGCCCGCGGTCGGTGCAAGCCAGGGTCGTCGCGGTCGGCAGACCCTCGGCCACCTCGACCGCAAAGGTCGGACCCGAGAGCACCGCGAGCGGCGCTTCGGGCATGGTTTCGGCGGCGATCTCGCTCATCAATCGGCCGCTCGCCTGCTCGAAGCCCTTGGCGCACAGGACCGCGGGCACGCCGGCGGCGAGTCCGGGCGCCAGTGCCTCGGCCACCGCGCGCGTATGCTGTGCCGGGACCGCCAGCAACACCGCATCGGCGCGGCCGGCCTCGGTCACCTCAGCGGTGGCGCGGATCGCGGGATCGAGCTCGACGCCAGGAAGAAAGAACGGGTTGCGGTGCTCGCGGTTGACCGCCTCGACGACCTCGGCCTCGCGCGCCCACAGGCAGACCTCGGCGCCGTTGCGGCGGGCCAGCGTGGCGAGCGCCGTGCCCCAGGCGCCGCCGCCGATGATGCCGATGCGCTTCATGGCGCGAGCATACGCCGATTCGCCGCTTCAGTTCTTCCGTGACGCTCATGTCGAAGGCGATGGAGATGCGCTCGGCCTCGCCGTGGCAGGGGCGGAGACCGGGGCCTCGGATGATTCCCGTGCCTCGCATGTCCCGCCGGTTTTGATTGTTCGCCCGACCCCCAGGTGTCTAGCATAAGATACCCGCCGCTGGTTCCAAGGGAGGTTTCCGCGATGCCCAGGATCGTCCGCTTTCACCAAACCGGCGGGCCCGAGGTCCTCAAGATCGAGGACGAGCCGCTCGTCGAGCCCGGCGCCGGCGAGGTGCGCGTCGCGGTGAGCGCCATCGGTCTCAATTACGCCGAGATGATGTACCGCCGCGGCGTCTACATCGCAGACCCAGAGTTTCCCTCCCGCATCGGTCATGAGGCGACGGGTACCGTCGACGCGCTCGGCCTCGGGGTCAGCGGGTTCGCGATCGGCGATCGTGTCGGCACCGTTCCCGTGCAGTCCGCGGACCGTTTCGGCAACTGGACCCAGGAATCGGTGAAGTACGGGGTCTACGGCGAAAGCGCGCTGGCGCCGGCGCACGCGGTGGTTCGCAATCCGGAGAAGGTCTCGGACGAGGTGTGCGCGGCCGTCTGGTGCCAGTACCTCACCGCCTGGGGCGCGCTTATCAACTACGCGGGAGTCACCGCCGCTGACATCGTGCTTGTCACCGCCGCCACCTCGAGCGCCGGCCTCGGGGGTCTGCAGATCGCGAAGGAGGCCGGCGCGACAGTGATCGCCGCGACACGCACCGCCGCCAAGAAGGGCTATCTTCTAGACCAGGCAGGGGCCGATGCCGTCATCGTCACCGACGATGAGGACCTCGTTCAGCGGGTCATGGAGATCACCTCGGGCCAAGGCTTTACCGTTGCTTACGATCCCGTCGGCGGTCCCTACATCGCCACACTCATCGCCGCCGCCCAACCCGGCGCCACGATCGTCAATTACGGCAATCTGCACCCCGAGCCGGTGAACTTCCCGATGCTGCCGATGCTGGCCAAGCGGCTCAGTCTCAAGTGTCACAGCTGCCAGGACACCACGCGCGATCCCAACGCCCTCGCGCGCGGCCACGCTTACGTCTTCGACCGCGTCGAGTCGGGCGCGTTGGTACCGGTCATCGCCCGCACCTTCGAACTCGATCAGATCGTCGAGGCCCACCGCACCATGGAGGCGCAGACCCATATCGGCAAGATCGTCGTCACCACGTAATGCTCGGGCTTTGACGCCCGCGCCCGGCTCTGGCGGGGGCCGGGCGACACATGATATCTGGCACTCCAAGGGAGGTCTCCGCAATGCCCAAAATCGTCCGCTTTCACGAAACCGGCGGCCCCGAGGTTCTCAAGATCGAGGACGAGCCGCTCGTCGAGCCCGGCGCGGGCGAGGTGCGCATCGCGGTGGGCGCCTTCGGTCTCAATTACGCCGAGATGATGTACCGCCGCGGCGCCTATATCGCCGATCCGATCTTTCCGGCACGGATTGGCATCGAGGCGGCGGGCATCGTCGATGCGATCGGTGCCGGCGTGACCGGTATCGGCCTCGGCGACCGCGTTTCGATCGTCTCCATCCAGGCCTCGGACCGGTTCGGCAACTGGACCCAGGACTTCGCGAAATACGGTGTCTACGGCGAAAGCGCTAGCGCACCCGCGCATGCCATCGTACGCAACCCCGACAACATCTCGATGGAGGAGTGCGCGGGCATCTGGTGCCAGTACCTCACGGCGTGGGGTGGGCTGATCGAGTATGCCGGAACGACCGCCGATGACATCGTGCTGGTCACCGCCGCCACCTCGAGCGCCGGGCTCGCCGGCCTTCAGATCGCCAAGGAAGCGGGCGCGACGGTGATCGCGGCGACGCGCACCGCCACCAAAAAGGGCTATCTTCTGGACCAGGCGGGGGCCGATGCCGTCATCGTCACCGACGAGGAAGACTTGGTCGCGCGGGTCAAGGAGATTACCGTGGGCCAGGGCTTCACCGTGGCGTACGATCCCGTCGGCGGGGCCTATATCGCTAAGTTCATCGATGCCGCCCAACCCTGTGCCCGAATCGTCAACTACGGCAATCTGCACCCCGAACCGGCGAACTTTCCGATGCTACCGATGCTCGCCAAGCGCCTCGCGCTCAAGTGCCACAGCTGCTACGACACCACGCGCGATCCAGACGCGCTTGCGCGTAGCCACGCCTATGTCTTCGACCGTGTCGAGTCGGGGGCGCTGGTGCCGGTCATCGCCTGCACCTTCCCGCTTGACCAAATCGTCGAGGCCCATCGCACCATGGAGGCGCAGGCGCACATCGGCAAGATCGTCGTGACGACCTGAAGTCAGGCCTTGACGCCGGCGCCGGGGGCCGGCGGTGCGTCGGCGTCGAGCGGCCAGCGGGCGCGGGCGGGACAGCTCAATTCGTCGCGCAGTCCCAAGCCGAGGCGTTCGATCCCCGCCCAGGCGATCATCGCCGCGTTGTCGGTGCACAGCGCTGCGGGCGGCGCGATCAGGTCGAAGCCGTAGGTATCGGCGAGCTCGGAAAGGCGGGTGCGCAGATAGGCGTTCGCCGCCACCCCGCCAGCGACGACCAAGCGGCGCGCGCCCGGCGCTTCTTCGCGGAAGACCGCAAGCGCGTTGGCGGTGCGGTCGCAGAGCACATCGCCCACGGCGGCCTGGAACGAGGCGGCAAGATCCGCGACCTCGGCCGCCCCCGGCGCCCCGCCGGGCAGCGTTTCGACCGCGCGGCGCACCGCCGTCTTCAGTCCCGAGAACGAGAAGTGGCAGCCCGCCCGGCCCTTGAGCGGTCGGGGCAGCGGAAAACGGGTTGCGTCGCCGCTTTGGGCCGCCCGCTCGATTGCCGGTCCCCCGGGATAACCCAGGCCGAGCATCTTCGCCGCCTTGTCGAAGGCCTCGCCAACCGCGTCGTCGAGCGTGGTGCCCAGGCGCCGGTACTCGGCGACCCCGCGCACGATCAGGAGCTGGCAGTGCCCGCCGGTCACCAGCAGCAACACGTAGGGGAACTGCAAATCCTCGCTCAGCCGCACCGAGAGCGCATGTCCCTCGAGATGGTTGACGGCGAGGAGCGGGGTGCGGTGGGCCAGCGCGATCGCCTTGGCCGTCATCAACCCTACGAGCAACCCGCCGATCAACCCCGGCCCGGCGCTGACCGCAACGCCGTCGAGTTCGGCAAAGCCGAGTGCGGCCTCGGCCATCGCGTCCTCGATCAAGCCGTCCAGGCGATCGAGATGGGCGCGGGCAGCGACCTCGGGCACCACCCCGCCGTAGGGTGCGTGCTCGGCAAGTTGCGAGAACACCAGGTTCGCGCGCACCGAGCGGTCGTCGGCGACGACCGCGGCCGCGGTCTCGTCGCAGGTGGTTTCGATACCGAGAACGATCACGCCGCGCACCCAATCCGCCGCCGCCAGCGGCTGCTAATCGCGATAGAATGAGCCTGACACCTGGCCGGCTCTACCACCACCACTATGATCGGGCAAGACGGCGCACTAAGGATCGGCACCCGCGGCAGCCCGCTCGCGCTCGCCCAGGCGAGGCAGGTGCGCGGGGCGCTGTTGGCCGCCCACCCCGCGCTCGTGGCCGCGCCACCCGAGATCGTCGTCATCAAGACTACCGGCGATCGCGTGACCGAGCGGCCGCTTGCCGAACTCGGGGGCAAGGGCCTGTTCACCAAGGAGATCGAAGAGGCGCTTCTCTGTGGCGCCGTCGACCTCGCCGTGCATTCGATGAAGGACGTGCCGACGGCGCTCCCCGAGGGGCTGTGCATTGCCTGCGTGCTCCGGCGCGAGGATCCCCGCGACGCCCTGATCAGCCGTGCCGCGCCAAGCCTTGCCGCGTTGCCCGCCGGGGCGGTCGTCGGTACCGCCTCGCTCCGGCGCAAGGCCCAGATTCTCCATGCCCGGCCCGAGCTAAAGGTCGCGAACCTGCGCGGCAACGTCGAGACCCGCATCCGCAAGATCGCCGAGGGCGCCGCCGACGCGACCCTTTTGGCGCTGGCCGGGCTACGCCGGCTCGGCCTCGCCGGGTCTGCCAGCGCGGTGCTGGAGACCGATGAGATGCTGCCGGCGGTGGCGCAGGGGGCCATCGGCATCGAGTGCCCCTCCGCTGCCGAGGCGGTGCGCGCGCTGCTGGCGCCGCTCGACGACGCCGAGACCGCGAGCTGCATCGCGGCCGAGCGCAGCCTGCTGGCGGCGCTCGATGGCTCGTGCCGGACGCCGATCGCCGCGCTCGCCACACGGCTCGACGATCAGGTGTTGCTGCGGGCGATGGTCCTGCGCCCCGACGGCTCCGAGGTTCATGAGACAACGCGCCGCGGCGCGGCCGGGGAGGCGGCGGCCCTGGGTCGCGACGCGGGCGAGGAGCTCAAGGCGCGCGCGGGCCCCAATTTCTACACCGCCCTGCCCTGAGATCGCGTGCGCGTCCTCATCACCCGCCCCCGACCCGAGGCTGACCGGCTCGCGCAACGCCTCCGCGGCCGCGGATTCGAAGTCTGCCTCGAACCGATGTTGGAGATTCGCGATCGCGCGGCGCGGTTGCCGCCGATCGGCTCGCCCCAGGCGATCCTTCTCACCAGCGCCAACGGCGCCCGCGCCCTGGCTGCGGCGAGCCCGCTTCGCGACCGGCCGGTCTACGCCGTCGGCGAGCAGACCGCCGCCGCCGCGTCAGATGCCGGTTTCGAACGCGTACGCGCCGCCGGTGGCGACATCGATTCGCTGGTGGACTGCGTCAAGCGCGAGCTCGATCCCGCCGCGGGTCCGCTGCTTTATGGCTGTGGCGCCGACCGTGCCGGCGACCTTGCCGGGATCTTGGGCGGTTTCGGATTCGACGTCACCCTGGTCGTGCTCTACGACGCGGTCGCGGCCACGGCGCTCTCGCCCGGCTGCGCCGAGGCGCTGCGCCGGGCCGAGATCGACGCGGCCTTGTTTTTCTCTCCCCGCTCGGCGGCCGCGTTTGTTAGTCTCGTGCGCGATGCGGGTGTCGAGGGCAGTTGCGCCGCGGTGACTGCGCTCTGCCTGAGCGCCGCGGTCGCCGAGGCGGCCGCGCCCATGCGATGGCGGTGGGTTCGCATCGCCGCCCGCCCCGACGCACCCTCTCTCCTGGCGCTGTTGGACGATATGGCCGATGAGCGAAGGGGTTGATCCCGAAACCGAAGAAACTCCGCCGAGGGAACCGGTGGCCGGCGATGACGAACCAGCCTCGCCCGAGCGCCGCCGCGGCTTGATGCGTGCGGTCTGGCTGGCGGTATTGGTGCTCGTGGTGTTCGCCGCCGGAGTGGCGCTGTGGCCGGTCATCGTGCCTTGGCTCGGCGGCGAGGGGCCCGCCGCCATCACGGTGCTGGATAGCGACGACCTTGACGCCCGACTGGGCGGGCTCGGCGAACGGCTCGACGCCCTCGAAAACGGCGCCGCCGATACCGAGGACTCTCGCGCCGCCGCGCTGCGGCGGCTCGACGGCCTCGAGCGCCGGGGCGCGGCGGCCGAGGGGACGGCGAACCAAATCGCCGCCCGCCTAGACACGGCGCTCGCCCAAGCGCGGGCGCTCGAGCGCCGGATTGGCGCGCTCGAGGATGCCGGCACCGCGCTCGA
>CAYUNL010000053.1:0-4932 GCA_964446055.1 uncultured Alphaproteobacteria bacterium
CCCCTCTATCTACCGAAATAGGTTCCAGGGCCGCCCGATTGTCAATGGTGGTCGCGCTCACGATGAACATGTCAGAGTCTTTACGCTGGTCGGATTGGAGATCGCGGTTCCTTCATTCTCCTACTCCTCCGCGCCCGACAGCGTTAACGAATTGTGACCGCGGTCACAAAGGGGCGTGATTCTGGGCTCGGAGGCAGCGTCTACCCTGTTCGACAACATTCTGTTAACGCCCGCCGCGAAGCATGGGCGCTGGAGGCGAACACCCAGGCGGATCGGTACATACCAGATGGACTTCGCGACCGTGCTCGGCCTTTTTGTCGGGATCGTGGTCATCGCCCTGGCGGCGACGACCGGTTCCGATCTCACGACCTTCGTCAACCTGCCCGGGTTCATGATCGTGATCGGCGGCACCTTCGCCGCGACGCTCATCAAGTTTCCAGTCTCGACCTGCATCCACGCGCTGGCCGACGGCACCAAGGTGGTGTTCCGCGAGCGCAAGGAAAGCGCCACCAATCTGGTGGCCGAGATTGGCGAGCTGGCGGCCCAGGCGCGCAAGGACGGCCTTTTGTCACTCGACAAGCGGCCGATCAAGAACGCCTTTCTGCAAAAGGGCATCCAGATGTGCGTCGATGGGACCGACGCCGAGTTCATCAAGAAGGTCCTGACCACCGAGATCACCCAGACCATCCACCGCGGCGAGATGAGCGAGCGGATCTTCCGCGCGATCGGCGAATCGGCGCCGGCCTTCGGACTGATCGGCACGCTCGTGGGCCTGGTGCAGATGCTGGCTAACATGACCGACGCCTCAAGCCTCGGGCCCTCGATGGCGATCGCCCTCCTTACCACGTTATACGGCGCGCTGATCGCCAGCCTGATCGCCCTGCCGATGGCCGAGAAGCTCGAGCACAAGGCGCTGCAGGACCTCAACGACCGCGGCCTCATCATCGACAGCGTCCTCAGCATCCAACAGGGCGAGCATCCGCGCGCCATGGGTGAGTTGCTGGACGTCTACCTCACCCGGGACAAGCGCAAAAGCCGCCTCGACCGAAGAAACGGCACCGCCGACACGCTGGTCGGCATCACCATCAATAACGACCGGCGCACGAAGAAGGCCGACCGGAGAAACGCGCTCCTGCCAGGGACGCGGTAGTGCCGCGCATGAGCGCCAAGCGTGGCAAGGGCGGCAAGGCGCCGGCCTGGGTCATCACCTTCGCCGACCTGGTGACCGTCGTGCTCGCCTTCTTCGTCCTGATGCTGTCGTTCTCGGCCACCGACCCGATCCAATACCACCGGGTCTCGGATTCCATGGCCACCGCCTTCGCCGACGACCTGGGCGGGATCTTCGACCGCGTGTCTCTGGCGCGGCTCGGCATCCCGCTGGCCCGCATACAGGCCCCTCAAGGGATCGAGTTGCCGGCGTCACCGTTCGCCCGCCAGGCGGAGGGGACCTACGAGAGGGTCCGCGCCACGCTGCACCCGGAGATCGAATCGGGGATGATCCGGCTCGAGCGCACCGCTCAGGCGGTGGTGATCCGCTTCAGCGACTTGGCCTTCTTCTCCCCGGGCAGCGAGCGGGTGACGCCGAGTTTCGGCGCGGTAATCGCCCGCATTTCAGCCCTTCTCGGCGAGACCGAAGGGACGATCGTGATCCAGGGCCACACCGACGACATTCCGATCTCGACCTCGCGGTTTCGCTCGAACTGGGAGCTCTCCACCGCGCGGGCGGTCTCGGTCGCCCATGAACTTCTGAACAGTTCGGCGATCGAGCAGACCCGGGTGGTGGTCCAGGGTCACGCCGATTCGCGGCCCATCGTCAGCAACGACAGCCCCCAGCATCGGGCGCAGAACCGCCGGGTGGAAATCCACATCTCGACGGGGCCGTAGGGCCCGCGGCCGAGGCGCCGCCTAGACCCGGTAGAAGCTGGCCGCGGTGTCGTGGAACAGCTGGCGCCGCTCGGTCTCGCTGAAGTCTTTCACCACCTCCTGATAGGCGCCCAGGATCTCGGCGTAGCCGCCGTAGAGTTTGTCGACCGGGAAGTTCGAGCCGAACATGCAGCGTTCGGGCCCGAAGGCCTCGATGGTTTCCAAGACGAAGGGGCGGATCGAATCGACCGTCCAGTCGTGGTCGGTCATGAAGATGCCCGACATCTTCATCCGGGCGCTGGGGTAGGCCGCAACCTCGCGCAGGCCGGCGCGCCAGACCTCGATCGCCTCGGGGTTGCGCTCGGAGGGGTAGCCGACGTGGTTGATGACGCTGGCGACCTCGGGTATGTCGCGAATCAACGCCGCGACCATGGGCAGCTGGAGGTAGTTGACGCCGTGGTCGAAGGCGAGCCCCAGACGGCCCAGCATCAGGTAGCCGCGGCGCCAGTCGGGATCGTCCATCTGATCGGCGCTCTTGGCCATGCGAAGGTCGGGGTCGGTGTGCCAGAACAGCATCTGGCGGATGCCGCGGAAGTTGGGGTACTGCATGTGGCCCTCGAGCACCGCCTGGATGTCGGGGGCGCCGAGGTCGGCGTAGCCGACGATGCCGTGGGGGAAGCCGTGGGCATCGGCCAGCTCCTGCAGCCAGCGCGTCTGGTTGACGGTGTCGGCGGCGACCCAGTCGGATTCGAGGTGGACCGACTTGATCACCCCGTGCGGGGTGCAATCGGCCAGGTAGTCCTCGACCCGGTAATCGTTCAGGAGCGCCGAGGATTCTCCCATCAGCTTCTCGTGCTGGATGGTGCCGTCCTGCATCATCGGCGAGGCGTTCCGCTGGCGGTCGTAGAGGTGGTGGTGGGAATCGATGATCGCGATGTCGCTCATGGCGCGCTCCTTCAGTTTTGCCCGGCCGCGCTGGTGTAGCTCTCGATCACGCCGGTGAACGTAATAAGGGTGCGCATGCCCGCGCCCCTGCCGCCGCCGATCACGTACCACGCACCCGCCAGGGTGGCCGAGGCGAGGCCGTGGCGCGCGGTCGGCAGGTCGGGCAGCACGGTCCAACGATCGCTCGCCGGGTCGTAGGCGAAATGCTCGGCGTAGGTGCGGCCCGGACCGAAGGACTCGCCGCCCGTGACGTGTATGCGCCCGCCGAGCGCGGCGGCGGTGAAGCCGCCCTTGGCGCCCGGCATCGGCGCGGCCGCGGTCCAGGTATCGGCGGCCGGATCGTAGACCTCGACGGTATCGCGGTTGCCGTTGGCCCCAAAGCCGCGTCCGCCGAGGGCGTAGAGCTTGCCGCCCAGCGCCAGCGCGGCGAGATGCTCGCGCGGCGTCGGCAGCGGGGCGTGGTCGGTGCGCCAGACGTCCGATCCGGGATCGTAGGACCAGAGCTCGTGCGCGTCCGGGCCGACGCCGCCCACCACATAGAGCCGGCCGGCGAGCGCGACCATGGCGTGGGCCGCGCGCGGGGCCGGCATCGGCGCGACTTGGCCCCAGGCATCGCGCGCGGGGTCGTAGGACCAGACCTTGGCGGCGCGCGGCTCGAAGCTCAGGCCGGCGTAGCCGCCCGAGAGGTAAACCCGGCCCGAAAGCGCGGCCAGCCCGAGATGGTGTCGGCCGGCGGGAAGCCGGTTTTTCGAAACCCAGCGATCCTCGTAGAGGTTGTAGACCTCGAAGGCGCGGGTGGCGCCGAAGGTGGCCAGGCCACCGGCCACGTAGATGCCGTCCTCGAGCGCCGTGGCTGCCAGTTCCGAGCGTTTTGTCGGCATCGGCTCGAGCGTCCGCCAAACCCCCTCGGCCGCCGCCGCCGCGATGCCGCCGGCGAGCACGGCGCTCGCCAGAAGCGCCGCCATCGGCAACGATTTCGCCCAACAAACCGGCGCCCGGCCGGGCTTGCCCCCCACTTTCATCGATCGCGATGATAGGCCCGCCGCCGGAGCTTGGCGAGGGGCCGGCGGCGCGCTAGGGTGTGCCCGCGATGAGCATTTGGGGAAAGGTGATCGGCGGGACGGCGGGCTTCGCGCTCGGCGGACCGCTGGGGGCGATCATCGGCGGTCTGGCCGGTCATGCCTTCGACCGGATGCGGGGGGAGGGGCGAGATGCGGCCGAGGCGGACGGCACCAAGCAGATCGCCTTCACCATCGGCGTCATCGTGCTGGGCGCCAAAATGGCCAAAGCCGACGGGGTGGTGACCGCGGACGAGATCGCGGCCTTCCGGGAAGTCTTTCACGTCCCGCCCGGCGAGATGAAGCACGTGGCCAAGGTCTTCGATCGGGCGCGCCGCGATTCGGAGGGGTTCGAACCCTACGCCCGGCAGGTCGCCAAGCTGTTCCGCGAGAACCCGGCGGTGCTCGAGGACCTGATGGACGGCCTCTTCCACATCGCTAAGGCCGACAACGTGATGCACCCGAACGAGGTCACCTATCTCGAGCGGGTGGCCGAGATCTTCGGCTTCGACGAACGCGAATTCGCGCGCATCCGGGCTTCGCACCTCGGCCCCGACGCCGCCGATCCCTATGAGATCCTGGGCGTCCCTCACGACATTTCCGACGATGAGCTGAAGAAGCGCTACCGCACGCTGATCCGCGAACACCACCCCGACCGGCTGATGGCCGAGGGCATGCCGCAGGAATTCGTCGACGTCGCCAACGAAAAGCTGGCCACCATCAACGACGCCTATGACCGCGTCGAAAAGCAGCGTGGCATGAAGTAATCGCGTCTTGATCGAAAGGTCTTCGCCGAACTACGACCATCGCCCCCAAGGGCTCTCCCCCGACATGCTGGTCATCCACTACACCGGCATGGAGACTTGCGAGGCAGCTCTCTACCGGTTGTGCGATGGGGCTGCCAAAGTCAGCGCACATTATGTGATCGATGAGGACGGGACCGGTTACGCGCTGGTGGATGAGGTGCACCGCGCCTGGCACGCAGGTGAAGCCTGCTGGCGTGGGGTGCGCGACGTCAACGGACACTCGATCGGCGTCGAACTCGTCAATCCCGGACACGACTTGG